>NZ_JBFAZH010001263.1:0-2137 GCF_040681735.1 Actinoplanes sp. NPDC051633
CCCCGACGCTCTCCCGATCTGCCCGCAGCACCCGCGGCTGTTTCTTGGTGGCCTTCCGCTCCACCACGTCGTCGTCGACGGTGCGGCCCATGATCGCCAGCCCGTCGACCCGCCCGGTGAGCTCGGCGACCTTGTCGGCGGAGTCGTCGCGGCCGTGGGTGGCCAGGATCAGCACGCTGCTGCCGTACGCGGCGGCGGTCTCCTCGTAGCCGAGCACCACCTCGGCGTAGTACGGGCCGACCAGATCGGGGAAGACGATGCCGTTGGCGGCGTGCCGGCCCTCGGCCAGCGACCGCCCCGACCGGTTCGGTGTGAAGCTGAGCTCGCGGGCCGCCTCCTGCACCCGCGCCCGGGTCTGCTCGGTGACCAGTTCGGAGCCGCGCAGCGCCCGGGAGACGGTGGCGATGGACACGCCGGCCCGCTGGGCGACCTGATAGATGGTCGCCGCTTTCGAGCCTGAAAGCGCTTTCATTGCCATGGCCGGGAACATAACCAGGCGGTCATGACCTCGAAACTCGGCCGCTTCGCCGTTTCACTTTCTGCGGTTTCCGGCAAATGCCGTTGATCACCCGCCGGGCGACGGATTGCGCGGCTGCACCGGCGTCGACACGACGAACGAGCTGATGGTCTGGCCGTGCAGCAGGAACGCGTCGAGGACCTTCTCGAGCTCCTCGATCGCCGGCACGTGCACCTTGAGCAGGAAGCAGTCCTCACCGGAGATCCGATGGCACTCGCTGACCTGCGGGGTGCGCTCGGCCAGCTCGGCGACGCGGGGCAGCTGGCCCGGACCGGGCCGGACGCGGACCCAGGCGGCCACCGGCAGCCCGATCGCGGCCGGGTCCACGTCCAGGCGGTAGCCGCGGATCACCCCGGCCTCCTCCAGCCGGGCGACGCGCTCGCGCACCGCCGGCGGCGACATGCCCACCCGCCGGGCCAGCTCGGCGGCGCTGGCGCGCGGATCGGCGGTCAGCTCCGCCAGCAGCCGCCGATTCGTCGCATCCAGCAGCGATCTTCCATCCGGAAGGCTCTTTGCCCCATCCGGGGTCCTGGGTGATGGCACCGGGTCCTCGCCGCCTTCGATCGCGTATGGCCCTCCGGGGTTCCGCTTTCGACGATAGTGGCATGCCTCCCGCCGGGTACTTCGTGATCAGTGCCGTCTTCCACTACCTCGGCCCGGCGTTCGCGGTGCTGCTGTTCACCCGCCTCGACGTGCTGGGGGTGGCCTGGCTGCGGATCGTCACCGCCGCGGTGGTGCTGACCGCGTGGCTCCGGCCCTGGGAGGCGTGGCGCAAGCTCGACCCGCGGGTCCGCCGGCTGGTCATCGCCTGGGCGGCCGTGCTCGCCGCCATGAACAGCGCCTTCTACCTGGCCCTGGCGCGGCTGCCGCTGGGCACGGTCGCGGCCATCGAGTTCCTCCCGGTGATCGTGCTGGCCGCCGTGGCCGTGCGGACCCGCCGCAACGTGGCCGCCCTCGCGCTGGCGGTGCTCGGGGTCTACCTGGTCACCGATGTGCGGCTGGTGGCCGAGCCGCTGGGACTGGTCTTCGCCGCGGCCAACGCGGTGCTGTTCGCCGCGTACATCGTGCTGGGCGACCGGATCGCCAAGGACGACGGCGTCGCCGGGCTCGACGGGCTGGCCCTGTCGATGCTCATCGCGGCCGTGGTCGCGCTGCCGCTCGGGATCGCCGACGCCCGGCCGGCGTTCACCGACCCGGTGCTGCTGGCCGCCGCGGCCGGAGTCGGAGTGTGCTCGTCGGTCATCCCGTACGTCACCGACCAGCTGGCGATGGCCCGGCTGCCGCGCGCCACGTACGCGCTGATGGTCTCGATCCTGCCGGCCACCGCGACGGTGATCGGGGTGGTGGTGCTCGCGCAGATCCCGTCGCTGACGGAGATCGCCGGGGTGGTCCTCGTGGTCAGCGGGGTGGCGCTGCACCGGCGTGACTGACGGCGAGGCGCTTGAAGTAGAAACTGCAGTCGCGCGGCGTCCCGGCCGGGTCCGCGGCATAGCCCGGGACGATGCCGTAACGCTCCCAGCCGGCGCTGCGGTAGAGCGCCTCGGCGGCACTGTCCGTCTCGGTGTCGAGCATGAGCAGCGAGATCCCGGTCGCTGCGGCCTCGTCCTCAGCAACCTGCAG
>NZ_JBFAZH010001264.1:0-2136 GCF_040681735.1 Actinoplanes sp. NPDC051633
CATGTGTACTGGCGTACACACCGTTACGTACGATCGTACACATGACCGTCCGGAACGCGCGCCTCGCGGTGGCCGCCCTCTTCTTCACCAACGGCGCGCTGTTCGCCAACCTCATCCCGCGCTACCCGCAGATCAAGGCGGATCTCGAGCTGAGCAACTCGCTCTACGGCCTCTCGATCGCCGCGTTCCCGGCCGGCGCGATCGTGGCCGGGCTGGCGGCCGGCGTGCTCATCCGGCGCTTCGGCTCGGCCCGCGTGGCCGTCGCCGGCACCCTGCTGACCGCCGCGGGTGTTTTCGTCGCCGGCGTGGCCCCCGCCGTGCTCGCCCTCGCCGCGGCCCTGTTCCTGGCCGGCGCGATGGACGCCGTCACCGACGTGGCTCAGAACGCGCACGGGCTCGAGGTGCAGCGGCACTACGGCCGGTCGATCATCAACTCGTTCCACGCCGTGTGGTCGATCGGCGCGGTCACCGGCGGCGCGATGGCGGCCGGCGCGATCGCCCTCGACCTGCCGCGCGCGATGCATCTCGGCATCTCCGGCGTGCTCTTCGCGATCGTCGCGCTGGTCGCGTTGCGTTTCTGCCTGCCCGCCGATCGCGGCGAGCCGGCCGCGGTGACCCGGGCGGCCGGCACGACTCGTCCGTCCGCCGGTGCGCGCACCTGGCTGATCGTCGGCGCTCTGGTGCTGATCGCCATCGGCGGCGCGATCGTCGAGGACGCCGGCAACTCGTGGGCCGCGGTCTACCTCTCCGGCGACCTGCACGCCGCCGCCGCGGTCGCCGCGTGGGGCTACATCGCGCTGGTCGGGGCGCAGTTCGCCGGCCGCCTGGTCGGTGACCGGCTGGTGGACCGCTTCGGTCAGCGGGCCGTCGCGCGGGCCGGCGGCCTGGTCGTGGCGGGCGGCATGGGCCTGGCGCTGGCCGTCCCGACCGTCGCCGGCACGATCCTCGGCTTCGCGGCGGCCGGGTTCGGGGTGGCGACGCTGGTGCCCGCCGCGATGCACGAGGCGGACGAACTGCCGGGCCTCAAGCCGGGCACCGGCCTGACCGTCGTCTCCTGGCTGATGCGGCTGGGTTTCCTGCTGTCGCCGCCGGTGGTCGGCGCGGTCGCCGACAACGCCGGCCTGCGCACCGGTCTGCTCGTCGTCCCGGCCGCGGGCGTGCTGGTCATCGTCCTGGCCGGCGTCCTGCAGGGCCGCCGGACGTCTCGAGACCGCGACCGGGAGGCCGACAGCGCCCCGGCCCTCGTCTGACCGGTCCGCGCACCCCGTTTCGCCGGCGAGCTGCCTGTGCGGCAGGCCGCGGCGAAACGGGGCGGTCGGTCCACCGTCGACGTGGTCCGGCTCAGAGGGCGGCCATGCACATCAGTGTCGGCGGGGCCGGGGTGCCGCTGCCGATGAACCCGAACGTCGCCGTGCCGCCGCTGCGCAGGGATCCGTTGTAGGCCACGTTCGTCGCCGTCACCAGCGGACCCGACGTGGTCACGGTGGCATTCCAGCTCTGCTGCACCGTCTGTGCCGCCGGGTAGTGGACGTGCACGGTCCAGCCGCTGATCGGGCTCGAGCCGGCGGTCACCGTCACCGCGGCCTGGAAGCCGCCCTGCCACTGCGACGAGACCGAGTAGGCGGCGTTGCAGTCGCCCACCGGCTCCGGGTCAGGATCCGGGTCCGGATCCGGGTCGGGGTCGGGGTCCGGGTCGGGGTCCGGGTCGCCCGAGCCGTCGAACGCCACGTCGCTGCACCAGTAGTACGACTGGTCCAGGTGACTGGCCTGCCAGATCGTGTAGACCACGGCCCGCCCGGTGCGCCCGGGCACGGAGACCGGCAGCTCGAGCTGCACGCCGCCGGTCACCGGGGTCCACTGCGACACGGGGGTGTTGCCGATCTGCGACACCAGCTCCAGATCACCCCAGCCGAGTGGTTCGGTCTTGGGGTCGTAGCCCGGCTTGCTGACGTAGACCCGGATGTAGTCGGCGCCGTGCGATGCCTGGTCGAACACGCGCACCTTGAACGACGTGCCGGTCGGCGTCGCCTTCCAGTCGCCGACCGTGTCCATCGCGGCGTACCGGCCGCCCTGCGTGCGCCCGGCGCTGCACAGCTGACCGTCCGGGATCGCCGCCTGGTGGTTGCCGGCGACGCC
>NZ_JBFAZH010001265.1:0-2135 GCF_040681735.1 Actinoplanes sp. NPDC051633
GCATTGATCACCTGAATCTAAGCGTACTTAAATAAGGGACCTGGACTCCCCGAAGGTTCCTGGGGCAGACGACCTGGCACTGTGGTCTCACCCATGCCGCCGGCGATTGCCCGCCGCGACTATCTCGCTAAGGGTCTTTCGTCGCGGCCAAGGCGAGCAGGGTCGGGCATGGTCGAGTCAGCACGGGCGCTGTTAATGATGTCGAATCCGGCACGCCGCAGCTGCAAGCTGTCAGACCGGCGGGTGTTCGCGGCGGCGGACAACAACCGGTTGAGGGCAAGCTCAGCAATCGGCTCGCCGACGCGTTCCACTTCGAACAGCTCGACACCGACGGCCCATGACGCGGGGCCAGGCTCCTGGTCAAGCGCGGATACGGCGGATGAGCTGGGTGGGCGCTGGATAGAGGCGACCGGCTGGTGCCAACTGACCGGCCATGATAGACACCTGGGCGGCTCTCACCGTTTCTGTAGTCGCCTATCCTCGGGGGTCACGGCGATGACGTCGCTCTTTGGACGAGTCCAGATGCCGCATGAAGGCGCCCATGTCAACCCCGACGACCGCCGGGCACGATTGAACCGCCGGGGCGTGACCGGCGGTGCGCCCGACGGTGATGGGCACTGGGTCTATGCCCGCCGAGCACGTCTGCCAGCGGCTGTCGTACCTGCACGGTGTCATGGGCTGGCAGTTCACCGGCGAGCAGTTGCACGCCTGCGTACACCAAGTCCTCGGTGACACCTGACTGCTGACAGCCGACGCGCTTTGAGGGCCGGCGGATCTTCATGCCGGTGGTTTGACAGGCAGCCGGATGACGAAGGTGGTGCCGGGCCCGGTGTGCTCGGCGCAGGTGATGCTGCCGTGGTGGCGTTCGATGATCGTGCGGGTGATGACCAGCCCGAGCCCGGTGCCGGGGATGCTGCGGTCCAGGGCGGTGGAGGCGCGGTAGAAGCGGCGGAACAGCCGAGGCCGTTCCGCGGGCGGGATGCCGATGCCGGTGTCGGCGATCGTCCAGGTGATGCAGCCCCCGGCGTCGTCACCGGCGTTTTGCTCGGCGGTGGCGGTGATGGTGATGCGGCCGCCGGCCGGGGTGTACTTGATTGAGTTGGAAATGAGGTTGTCGGCGACCTGACGCAGCCGGTCCGCGTCGGCGTACAGCTGCACCTCCTGGCCGATGTCGGCGGTGATGGTCAGGTCCTTGTCGGCCGCCTGGGCGCCGAGGGCATCGACGGCGGCGGCGATGATCGAGGCCAAGTCGGTGGCCGCGGGCCGGATGGCCAAGTTTCCGGACTCCAGCCGGGCCAGATCGAGCAGGTCGTCGGCCAGCACGGAGAGCCGGGTGGCGCTGCGGCAGATCGTCTCCAGGTACTGCCGCTGCTCCTGCTCGGTGAGGGTGTCCAGGTCTTCGTCGAGCACGGCGGCGGTGCCGGTGATGATCGCCAGCGGATTGCGCAGCTCGTGGGTGACCAAGGCGAGGAACTCGTCCTTGGTCCGCGCCAGCTCGACGGTGAGTTCTTCGGCGCGGCGGCGTTCCCAGTACTGCCCGACCTGGGCGGCGATACCGGTCAGCAGCGCGACTAGGGTGTCCTCCGGGTCTTCGACGCGGTCGCCGTACACACACAACGCGCCGAGGGTGCGCCCGCCGGTGCTGATCGGCACCCCGACGGCGACGTGCAGGCCGGCGCGGGCCGCGGCGCGGCTGCGCAGCGACCAGCGGTCGGCCGCCAGATCCGCGATCCACCACGGTTGAGCCCGGGCGTGGACCCGGCCCGGCAGGGCGGTGCCCGACTCGAGCTCGTCGACGGCGAAACGACCCAGCCGGCGACCTCCGGTGGTGTGCCGGGCGGCGCAGACCAGCAGCTGCCGGTCGTCGTCGATCAGCCACAGCTCCGCGACCGGCCAGCCCATCTTGACCCCGAGAGCCTCGACGACCCGGCTCGCCGCCGCCGTGCTCGAGTCGGCCTCGGCCAGGCCACGCGACGCGGCGGCCTCCACGTCGGCGAACCGGCTCGCGCGGTGCCCGGCGGTGACGTCGTGGGCGAAGGCGTGAAACACCGGCCCGCCCGGCTCGTCGGTCGCGGTCAGGGTCATCTCGATCGGGAACTCGTGACCGTCGGCGTGGACCGCGAACAGCTGCAGCC
>NZ_JBFAZH010001266.1:0-2134 GCF_040681735.1 Actinoplanes sp. NPDC051633
GGCGACGCCGGCGCCGACGCCGAGCACCACGGCGCCGAGCGCCCCGGCGCGAAAGATCCCGCGCCGGGACGCGACGATGTCACCGAGGTACGGATTGTCCGAGTCGTTCGGTACGGGGTGGTCGCAGGCGTTGCCGCATCGGTACAGACAGGTCATCGGGTCGCGCCCGCCGGTGTGGCCGAGCAGCGGGAGCAGGCGAGTTCGCACGGTCATGGCGCGACGCTAGGTGCGCAGCCTTGCCGCATCGGATTACCTGGATGAACGACGGATGAACGGGCCCAGCTCAGGTTCCGATCGGACGGCCGTCGAGGCGCCAGGTGACGACCACCGCGGGCTTCGCGAAGTCACCGTCGGGCCACGTCGACGCCGGGTTGTCCAGCGTCGCGCCGGTGATCTCGCCCGGGTGCTGCACGGCCACGAACACCGACCGGTCGTCACCGGTGATGAACGGCCCGCACGTCTCCGCGCCCACCGGCACCGTCAGGAACTGCTTGAGGTGTCCGCGTTCCGGTCCGTCGAGGGCGGTCGCGAAGAGGCCGTCGTTGCTGTCCAACGCGTTGCCGTCGGTGGCGATCCAGAGGTTGCCGGTCGAGTCGAAGGCGACGTTGTCCGGGCAGGAGATCGGCGACACCTTCGTCTTGTCGTACCCGGCGAAGTAGGTGGACGGGTCCGCCGGGTCGCCGCAGACGATCGGCAGCGCCCAGGTGAAGCTCGTCCCGGTGTGGTCGCCGCCGTCCTCGGTGATCTCGAGGATCTGCCCGTGCCGGTTGGCGGGCCGCGGGTTCGCCTCGTCGACGCCGGGATAGCCCGGCAGGCCACGGTTGGTGTTGTTGGTCAGGGCCGCGTAGATCTTGCCGCTCTTCAGGTTGGGCTGGACGTCCTCGGGACGGTCCATCTTCGTCGCGCCGACCGCGTCGCCGGCCAGCCGGGCGTACGTGAGCACCTGCTCCACGGTCATCCCCGGCACGAACGACCGGCCGCCGGACGCCAGCTTGATCCACTGACCGGTGCCGTCGTAGAGGCCGTCCGCCGGGCCGTCGCCCGTCAGCTTCGCCACGTAGAGGGTGCCGGACCCCAGCAGGGTCAGGTTGTGCTTCCGGTCGTGCGGCCGGTACTTCTTCTCGGAGACGAACTTGTAGAGGTACTCGAAGCGCTCGTCGTCACCCATGTACGCGGCCACGTGCCCGCTGCGGGAGACGATGACGTTCGCGCCCTCGTGCTTGAAGCGGCCCATCGCGGTGTGCTTGCGCGGCGTCGACCTCGGGTCGAACGGGTCGATCTCCACGATCCAGCCGAAGCGGTGCGCCTCGTTCGGGTGCTTCGCGAGGTCGAAGCGCTCCTGCGCCCGTTCCCAGCGGCGCGATCCGGATGGATAGCGCGCGGTGGTCAGGATCCCGTAGCGGTTGTAGGTCGGCTTGAGCTCGGCCGGCGCCGTGTCCCCGCCGACGAAGTACTGGTTGAAGTTCTCCTCGCCGGACAGCGCGGTGCCCCACGGCGTCAGGCCGCCCGCGCAGTTGTTCAGCGTCCCGATCGCGCTCATGCCGCGCGGGTCGGCGGCCGTGCGCAGCAGCGGCGACCCGGCCGCCGGGCCGTCGAATCGGAACGGCGTGTCGAGCATCGTGAAGCGCCGGTTGTACGGTCGCCGGCCGGAGCTGACCGCCCGCCACTGGCCGGTCCGTCCGACCCGCTCGAGCTCCACCACGGACATGCCGTGCGCGGCCATCGCCACCTTCACCTGCTCGACGGTCAGCGCCTCCTGCGAGGTGAAACCGGGGAACATCAGCTCCTCGTTGGTGTATTCGTGGTTGGACACCAGCAGGGCGCGGCGCCGGTCGTGGCCGAGCGGGAACACGGCCAGGAAGTCGTTGTTGTAGCCGAACTGGCGCAGCTGCCGGGCGGCGGTCTGGTTGTGCACGTCGAGCCCGGGGACGCCGGGAAAGAGCGGCTCGCCCCAGCGGATCACCACGGCGTGGTCATAACCGTTGGGTACGAGCACGCTGTCGATCTCGTTGGGCGGGATCGGCTTGAAGGTCAGGTCGCCCGTGCCGCCCGGGGAGGGCGCACCCTGGGGAAGAGGTGCGGCCTGTGCCGGCTCGGCGTCGGCGACCGCGGAACCGCCGACGCTGAGCACGAC
>NZ_JBFAZH010001267.1:0-2132 GCF_040681735.1 Actinoplanes sp. NPDC051633
CTGCGGAACCGGGCGCAGGACGACGATTCTGGCGGTTTTTACTACCGACGCTTCACCGTATATAAGCATCAGAGGGACGGCCGCGCGGGTCACCTGGAACATGCCGCGCACGTTCACCGCGAAGACCCGGTCCCAGTCCCGCATCGACAGACCGTCCAGATCGGACGGCGGCGTGTCGATCGTGGTGCCGGCGTTGTTCACCAGGGCATCGAGCCGGCCGAAGTCACGCTCGACGACGGCCAGCATGGCGCGGACCGCCTCCTCGTCGGCCACGTCCGCCTGCACGGCGCTCACTCGGGCGCCGAGCTTCTCGGCCTCCCCGGCGACGTCTTCGGCTTTGTTCCGGCTGGACGCGTAGTTGACGACGACGTCGTATCCGTGGCCGGCGAGCGCCAGCGCCGCGCTGCGGCCGATCCCACTCGAAGCGCCCGTAACCAGGGCCACCGGCCTCACAGCCCCAACACCCTCTCGGCATTTCCGTGGAAGACCGCGTGCATGACCTCGTCGCTGAAGCCCAGCTCGTCCCACTCCCGCAGGATCCGCTCGTAGGGCATGCTCGGGTGGTCGCTGCCGAACATCACCTTGTCGCGCAGCCGGCCGCGGATGTCGGTGCGCAGCTGCGGCGGGAAGTACTTGGGCGCCCAGCCGGACATCTCCCAGTAGACGTTGCCCTTGTGCAGGGCCACGGCGGTCATCTCGTCGATCCACGGCCAGCCCGGGTGGGCGGCGATGATGGTCAGGCCGGGGAAGTCGGCGGCGAGCTCGTCGACCGCGAGCGGGTGCGCGTGGCGGATCTTCGCGCCCATGCCCCCGGGCATGCCGGCGCCCATGCCGGTGGTGCCGACGTCGACCATGACGGGTACGCCGAGCGCGGCGATCGTCTCCCACAGCGGGTAGAGCGCGCGGTCGTCGACGCTGAAATGGCCCATGATCGGGTGGAAGTGGAAGCCGATCACGCCGTGCGTCTTCACCGCTTCCTCGGCGTCGCGGACGGCCCGCTCCCCCTTGAGCGGGTCGACGGCGCCCCACGCCCCGATGAAGGCCCGCGGGTGCCGGTCGCGCATCCCGGCGACGTAGGCATTGGTGCACGGCGGCGTGCCGGTGACGGTCTCGATGTCGAAGGCGACCAGCACCGCCTCGATGCCCCGCTCGACCAGCTCGGCTGCGACGTCGCCCTCCTCCTTGGCGACCCACGGCCGCTTCCAGTAGGTGGCCAGTGCCTCGACGTAGGGACCCTGCGAGGTGATCCACGGCTCGGTGCCCGGATAGCAGTGCAGGTCGATGGTGCGCATGCCCTCACGATGGCCGGGCCGTCACCGGCACGTCGACGGCGTTGCCGTTCATCGGCACGGCGGACCGGCCTCGGCCGGACTCAACCGGCCGGCGGCTCGGTCGGCCGGTGCGCCCCGAGGGCTCGGGAGATCGCCCTGGCCGCCGTCTGCAGGGCCGGGGTCAGCCTGCGCGGGTCGACCTGCTGATCCGGGACGACCACCGACAGGGCCGCCACCATCTCGTCGTCCTCGCCGAAGATCGGGCACGCGACCGCCACCAGAGGCTGCGGCGCGCGGCGGCGGAAGGTGATCGCGCGGTCGCGGCGCACGTCGGCCAGGGTGCGGCGCAGGGCGGCCGGCGAGACCGGGGTCTTCTCCGGCTCCCGGATCAGCGGCCGCGACAGGTACTCCTCCTGAAAGGCCGGATCGGCGTACGCCAGGAGCACGTGCCCCACCCCGGTGGAATGCAGCGGCAGCCGACCGCCGACCCGGTAGAGGATCGGCATCGCGTGCCGCGCCGACAGGCGCTCCACCAGCACGGCATCGTCCCCCTCGCGCACCGCGAGCAGGACGTGCTGGTGGGTCGCCTCGGTGAGGTCGCCCATGTAGGGCAGCGCGACCTGGCGCAGGCCGTGCCCGCGCAGGCACAGCGAGGAGATCTCGAACAGGCGCAGCCCGATGGAGTAGTGGCCGCTCTCGTCGCGCTCCAGCGCGCCGCGGGCCTGCAACCGGCCGGCCAGCCGCAACGCCGAGCTGGTGGGGATGCCGCTGCGGCGGCTCAGCTCGCCCAGCGACAGTCTGCGGTGCGTGGCGTCGAAGGCGAACAGCAGGGAGAGGGCCCGGTCGACCACCGGTTCGCCG
>NZ_JBFAZH010001268.1:0-2130 GCF_040681735.1 Actinoplanes sp. NPDC051633
GGCTCCTCAAACCCCCGCGGGCGCGCCCCACGCCCCCCCCCCGGAGCCGGGCCCGGCCCGAACCCCGGCGCCCCGGACCCCGCCGCCGGCCGCGCCGCCCCCGGCCCCCACGCCCGCACCGGCGGAGCCGGACTCCGCCCGCGACGCTTCTGCCGGGCCGGGAATGGAGCGGCCCGCGAAGGGTGGCGACACTGCTGCTCAGGCGAAGGAGGAGCGGCCCGCGAAGGGCCGTGCCCATCGACCGATGCGGGTCGGATTCATACACCTGTCCGGCGTGGTCTCGCGAGTCGAGAACTCACTGCCGGTCCGGTGCCTCATGCGCTTCGGCGCCATCAACGGCCGGGACCGCACGCTGGTACTTGGCGGGCAGGCGTTCACCGCGATCATCCCGCTGTTGATCGTGCTGTCCGCGCTGGGTTCGCGGAATGATACGACGGCGGTGGCTGACCGGCTGTCGGCCCGGTTCCATGTCAGCGGGGCGTCGGCAGAGGCCATCCGGATCCTGTTCGAGCGACCGCCCGGCACAACCGGCACCATCACCGTCACCGGGCTGGTGGTCCTCGCGTTCGCCCTGCTGAGCCTCACCCGTTCGCTTCAGCGCACGTACGAAGCGGCCTGGCAGCTGCCGGCCGTCGGGATGCGCGGCACGCTCAACGCGGTGACCGGATTCGGCCTGCTGATCAGCTCACTGCTGGTGCTGTCGTTGCTCGTCGGCGCGGTACGCCAGCTGCCGGCGGGCGACGCGGTGGCTTTTGGGTTGCGGGTCGGCACGAGCACGGCGGTCTGGCTGCTGCTGCAGAGCATGCTGCTGTCCAGGCGAGTCCCGATTCGACGGCTGGTGCCCGGATCGATCGGCATCGGCATCGGCAGCGCCGTGCTGAGCCTGTATTCGGCGTTGTGGATGCCTCGCCTGATCGAGACGAATGCCGATCGCTACGGAATCATCGGGATCACGTTCGCCATCCTGACCTGGCTGATCGTCATCTGCTTCTGCGTGGTGGTGGCCGCCGTGATCAGTGCAGAGACGGGCGGTGCTCCCGCGGTGCGGCACGGCCTGCCGACGACAGGAAGGAAACCGCGCGCTCCTCAGGCGTGATGAGCCCGCACGTCGACGACGGTCACGCCGAGCGCCGGCGCGCGATCCAGGATCTCTGTCAGCGTGTGTGACCGGAGCGGCGCGCCGCGCAGGACGATCTCGACCACAAGGCCGTCGAGGTCCCACTCGGCCAGCAGCGCGCACAGCGCATCTCCCACGGAGGCGTTGAGGCTGATGTCGTACGTCTTCATCGGCTCTGTCGACCGTGACGCCGAGGGCTGGATCATCATCGACTCCTGATTCTCGCGGACGGCGTCCTGGCCGGCTGGCTGACGGATCTGGGGCTCAGCGCGCCGACGGCGCAGAACGCCATGGAGAGGATCGCGGCCGCCGGAAGCTCGACCACCTCGGGGTTGCTGACCGGGATCTTCTCCGGGCTGGCCGGGCTGACGTCCATGCTCTTCATGGCCTTCATCGGCCTGGTGATTTTCCTCTTCATGCTCCTCAACGGACGCCGCTACGCCGGCTGGGCGGCCGGCCGCGTCGGCCGGCCTCGAGCTCTCGCCGAGTTGGTCGGCGTCATTCTGTTGTGAACGACGTCCTGCAGAACTTCTTCGCGCCGGTGGCCTACGGCTCGACGCTCAACCTCGATCCCCTCGCGGTGCTGCTCGTGACGACGGCGGCCGGGCTCGTCGGTGGCGTCGGCCTCATCGTCCTGGCGGCTCCGATCGCGGCCGTGGTCGGTCAGACCGCCAAAGGGTGACCGCGGCCCGGCAGCCGCCGGACGAGAAGGCTGAGTGAGCGGCCACCGTCCAGGTGATCCGGATCTGGCCGTGGTGTCGCGCCGGCTACCGGACACCGCTACATATCAGAGTTTGCACGCATCCAACGAGCCGTCGTACCCGGCGAAGAACGCCTCGTTGCGCTGCTCCGCAGTGCCGTGCGAGCCCTCGGCGAACCATGGTTGCCCGGGCTGGTCGGCGACGGCGATCAGACCGCGCTGCAACTCCTGGATGTCGCCGCTTAGACATAACTTCAACATCTGCATTATCTTTACGCTCTTGCTTTTTATTATAAATTCTAATAAATCTATC
>NZ_JBFAZH010001269.1:0-2128 GCF_040681735.1 Actinoplanes sp. NPDC051633
GCCTGGATCAGGGCAGCCGCAGGATCCGATACCTGGGCGCGGCGGCCTACCTGGTGATGACCAGCCACCTGCTCTGGGTCTGGGAGCCGCGCCCGCGCCCGCCGCTGGAGCTGATCGGCAGCAACCTGTACGTCTACTTCAGCGTCGCCCTCCTGATCTGGACTCCTGCGAAGCCCGCGGTCGTCACCTCCGAGACACCGCGTTCGCGCTGACACGACCGGCCGGGCCGCTGACACGGGGTCGGCCGATATATCAGCGCCATGTCAGCGGCCTCGCGCAGTCTCTTGTCGTACCCACACGACGGGAGACCCGAAATGACCAACGCGATCGTCGCCGAGGGCCTGGTGAAGCGCTTCGGCGACACCACCGCCCTCGCCGGCGTCGACCTCCCGGTCCGCAGCGGCACCGTGCTCGGCCTGCTCGGGCCGAACGGCGCCGGCAAGACCACCGCGGTCCGCGTCCTCGCCACCCTGATCCGGCCGGACGCCGGCCACGCGACGGTGGGCGGGTACGACGTGGTCCGCCAGGCGCATCAGGTCCGCGAGCTGATCGGCCTGACCGGCCAGTACGCGTCCGTGGACGAGACCCTGACCGGCACCGAGAACCTCATCATGATCGGCCGCCTGCTCGGCCTGTCCCGCCGCGACTCGAGGGCCCGGGCCGCCGACCTGCTCGAGAACTTCGGCCTGTCCGACGCCGCGAGCCGGGCGGCCGGCAAGTACTCCGGCGGCATGCGCCGCCGCCTCGACCTGGCCGCCAGCCTCGTCGGCCGGCCCGCCATGCTCTACCTGGACGAGCCCACCACCGGCCTGGACCCCCGGGCCCGCAACGAGGTGTGGGAGATCATCCGCGGCCTGGTCACCGACGGCGTCACCGTGCTGCTGACCACGCAGTACCTGGACGAGGCCGACCAGCTGGCGGACGAGATCGTGGTGATCGACCACGGCAAGGTCATCGCGACCGGCACCGCCGACCAGCTCAAGGCGCAGACCGGCGCGCAGACCGTGACCGTACGCCCGGCCGACACGGCCGACCTGGAAAAAGTCACCGCGGCCGTGCGGCATGTCGCGGCCGGTGCGGTGGACCTGCGCGGCGACGTGATCGCGGCGCCGGTCACCGACCCGGGCGCTCTGGCCCAGCTGGTCCGCCGGCTCGATGACGCCGGCCTGGCCGTGGCCGAGCTGTCGCTGCGCAGCCCGAGCCTGGACGAGGTCTTCCTGACCCTGACCGGGCACCCCGCCGAGGAAGGAGCGGACGCATGACCGCGCTCGCCGTCGACGTGCAACCACGCGTGACACCCCTGCAGGGAATGAGACACACCGGGACGCTGGCCTGGCGCACCCTGGTGCAGATCAAGCACAACCCGTTCGAGCTGATCGACTTCAGCGTGCAGCCGGTGATGTTCCTGCTGCTGTTCACCTATGTGTTCGGCGGCGCGATCTCCGGCTCGCCGGGCGAGTACCTGGCCTTCGGCCTGGCCGGCATCACCGTGCAGAACCTGCTCTTCGCCACCATGAACACCGGTGTCGGGCTGAACACCGACCTGACCAAGGGCGTGTTCGACCGGCTGCGGTCGCTGCCGATCGCGCGTTACTCGCCGCTGGCCGGCCGGATCGTGGCCGACCTGGTCAAGCAGGCGTGGGCGGTGGCGCTCCTGCTGATCGTCGGTGTGCTGCTCGGTTTCCGGTTCGGCACCGGCCCGCTGGAGGTGGCCGGCGCGATCGGCCTGCTGGTGCTCTTCGGCTTCTGCGCGTCGTGGATGTCGGTGCTGGTGGCGATGCTGGTCAGCGCGCCGGAGAAGGTGCAGATCTTCGGCTTCGCGCTGCTGTTCCCGCTGACCTTCGCCAGCAACGCGTTCGCGCCGACCCAGAGCATGCCGGGCTGGCTGCAGGCCTGGGTCAAGGTCAACCCGGTGACCGTCCTCGCCGACGCCACCCGTGGTCTGCTCAGCGGCGGGCCGGTGGCCGGCCCGGTGACCCGGTCACTGCTCTGGGCGGCGGGCCTGCTGGTGGTCTTCGCCCCGCTGTCCATCTGGGCCTTCCGCCGCCGGGTCTAGCCTCACCTCGGCCGCGGCGGTCGCCATCGTCACGGTCAGACCCGAGGCGAACGCCTCGTCGAAGCCCGGGCC
>NZ_JBFAZH010001270.1:0-2127 GCF_040681735.1 Actinoplanes sp. NPDC051633
CCAGCTGCCGGCCGCCGCGAGCCCGACGCTGGTCTGAGGCGGCGGCCGCGACGGTCCGGCCGGACCGTCGCGGCCTCAGGCGCCGGCGATGTGGCTACTTGGCGGCGTGTTCCTTGCGGATGGCGTCGGCCAGGTGGGCCGGCATGGGTTCGTGCCTCGCGTACGTGCGGGAGAACGTGCCCGCCCCCGAGGTGAGCGCCCTGAGCTCCACCGCGTACCGGACCAGCTCGGTGGCCGGCACCTCGGCCCGCACCAGGCTGAACTCCGGCGTCTCGTCCGCCTCCGAGCCCATCGGCCGCCCCCGGCGGCCGGACAGGTCGCTCATCACCGCGCCGACATACTCGTCCGGCACCCGCACCACGATCTCGTCCACCGGCTCCAGCAGGGTCACATCGCCGGCCTGTGCCGCCTCCCGCAGCGCCAGCGCCCCCGCGGTCTGGAACGCCGCGTCCGACGAGTCGACGCTGTGCGCCTTGCCGTCGAAGAGCGTCACCCGCAGGTCGACCACCGGATAGCCGGCCACGATGCCGCGCTCCAGCTGGGTGCGCACACCCTTCTCGACCGACGGGATGTAGTTGTGCGGCACCGCGCCGCCGACCACCTTGTCCACGAACTCGAAGCCCGAACCGCGGGGGAGCGGCTCCACCTTGATGTCGCAGATCGCGTACTGGCCGTGGCCGCCGGACTGCTTGACGTGCCGGCCCTTGCCCTGCGACGGCCCGCCGAAGGTCTCCCGCAGCGACACCTTGACCGGCTCGGTGTCCAGGTCGACCCCGCCCGCGCGGAGCCTGTCCAGCACCACGTCGGCGTGCGACTCGCCCATGCACCAGAGCACGAGCTGGTGGGTGTCCGGGTTGCGTTCCAGGCGCAGCGTGGGGTCGCCGGCGACGAGCCGGGCCAGGTTCTTCGCCAGATTGTCCTCATCGGAGCGGGACTTCGCGACGACGGCGATCGGCAGCAGCGGCTCGGGCATCCGCCACGGCTCCATCAGCATCGGGTCGTCCTTGCCGGAGAGCGTGTCGCCGGTCTCCGCGCTGCCCGACTTGGTGATCGCGCAGATGTCCCCGGCGATGCACTCGCCGACCTCGCGGAGCTGCGCACCCAGCGGCGCGTAGATGTGCGCGACCCGCTCGTCGGCGTCGTGGTCGGGGTGCCCGCGGTCGGCCAGGCCGTGCCCCGAGACGTGCACGACCGCGTCGGGGCGCAGGGTGCCGGAGAACACCCGGACCAGCGAGACGCGGCCGACGTGCCGGTCGATCGTGGTCTTCACGACCTCGGCGACCAGCGGGCCGGCCGGGTCGCAGGACAGCGGCGCCTTCGGCGAGCCGTCCACGCCGGTGACCGTCGGCAGGTCGTGCTCCAGCGGCGACGGCGCCCCCGCCACCAGGCCGTCGAGCAGCGCGTCGAGGCCGACGCCGGTCTCCGCGCAGACCGGGATGACCGGATAGAAGTTGCCGCGCGCGACGGCCCGTTCCAGATCGGGCACCAGCACGTCCGGGCCGACCTGTTCACCGCCGAGGTAACGGTCCATCAGGGACTCGTCCTCGCTCTCGGCGATGATCGCCTCGATGAGCTGGTTGCGGTCCTCCTCGACCGGCGCCAGGTGCTCCGGCTCGGCCTCGCCGACCCGCGGCGGATAGCCGGCCGAGTAGTCCAGGACGCGCAGCGTGACCAGGCCGAGCAGGCCGGCGATCGAGGTGCCGTCGTCGCCGAGCATCGGCTGGTAGATCGGCAGCACGTTCTCGCCGAAGGCCTCCTGGCAGTCGGCGACGGTCTCGTCGACGTCGGCCCGCGGATGGTCCAGCCGCGTCACCGCGACCGCGCGCGGCATGCCGACGGCGGCGCACTCCGCCCACAGCGCGGTCGTGGCCGCGTCCACCCCGTCCACCGCGGAGACCACGAAGAGCGCGGCGTCCGCGGCTCGCAGGCCGGCGCGCAGCTCTCCGACGAAGTCGGCATAGCCCGGGGTGTCCAGGAGATTGATCTTCACGCCGTCGTGCACGACCGGCGCGCAGGAGAGCGCGACCGACCGCTGCTGGCGTACGGCCGCCGGGTCGTTGTCGGTGACCGTGGTGCCGTCGGCGACCGTGCCCGCCCGGGGGATCGTCGACGTGGCGGCGAGCAGCG
>NZ_JBFAZH010001271.1:0-2127 GCF_040681735.1 Actinoplanes sp. NPDC051633
CGCGGAACTGCTCGACCTCAAGCGCGAGGTCGCGCGGCACCCCGCCATCCGCCGCACCGCCGCCGCGCCGCTGGCGCTCGGCGCCGGTGCGCTGGCGGCCACCGAGCGCGGTGAGCTCGACGACGCCGAGCGCGTGGCCACCGAGGCGCTGGAGCTGGCCGCCGACACCGCGGAGCGCTGCCTGGCGCTGCTCACCCTCGGCGTCGCCAACGTCTACGCGGGACGGCACGACCGCTCCGCCGCGTGGTGGCATCAGCTGCTCGCGGTCGACGGCCTTCCCGACGGA
Source organism: Actinoplanes sp. NPDC051633 (assembly GCF_040681735.1). Taxonomy (NCBI): domain Bacteria; kingdom Bacillati; phylum Actinomycetota; class Actinomycetes; order Micromonosporales; family Micromonosporaceae; genus Actinoplanes; species Actinoplanes sp. NPDC051633. The sequence continues at coordinate 287 of NZ_JBFAZH010001271.1, forward strand.
TTCCGCGTCGACGGTCACGCCGGCCTGGCGCTACTGGCCGGCTATCACGGGAACCGCGCCGAAGCGCACATGCAGGCGGCCCTGGCGCGCTGCGCCGCCGAGGCCGCCGGCGCGGAGGGATCCCTTGCGTTCGCGACCTACGTGACCGGCGAGATCGCGCTGCTGGATGACCCGGAAGCGGCGGTCATGGTGCTTCGCGAGGCAGCAGGCCAAGCCGACCGTGCCGGGGCGGTACAGGTGGGCTCAGTGGCCCGCATCGCGTTGCTGTCCGCGCTGACTCGGCTGGGGCGCTCGGGGGAGGCGCTCGCGCTGGTCACCCCTTTGCTGCAGGACGAGCACCGGATGGGCCGGTGGCCGCAGCTGTGGACCACAGTGCGCGTCCTCGCTGAGCTGCTCGTCACATGCGACCGGAAGGAGACCGCGGCGTTCCTGCTGGCGGCAGCCGAGGCCGCCCCGTCGGCGCCGCAGCTCACCGGTGAGGACGTGGAGCGCTACCGCCGGCTGGCGGAGCGGATCGGCCAGCAGATTGGTATCGACGTCGTCAACCGGATTGCGGTGCTGGCCCGAGCGCTGCCCCGCGCCCAGGTCATCGGTCGGGCGCTCGCCGCGGCCGACGACCTCGCTGGCACAGCGGGCCCAGCGTGACGTCGCACGGCAAGGGGTTCCGAGTGTCCCTAGATTAGATGTGCATCGGCGGCGTTGCATTATCCGTTCGGCGGGCGTGACGAGCCCTGGACCGGGGCTACTCAGATCGCTTGGGCGAGTCCGGTGAACGTTGCGGCGAGTCTTGTGGTCGGCGGGGTGTCGAGTTCGAGGTCGAAGTGGCCGCGGCGCAGATTCTGCACGAAGGCGTGCCCGGCGATCACCACCTGCGCGGTCCGGTCGGTTTGGAGGCCGCGCATCGGTCGCAGCCGCCGCTTGAGCCGGCCGCGCAGGGCTGTCGGTAGCGGCACCGGCCCGAGCAGGCAGCTCGAGCCGGGTGCTGATACTCCTCACGATTTCACTCAATCACCGATGACCACGCCCCGATCTGATCGAGGCGTGCGAGATAGTAGTGATCGGCTGCGGACCGTTCTGGGCTTGGCCCCGAGTGAGCGGTTCGGGTTCGTATCACCGGCCACGCGTGAGGTAGACGATGACCGACCTGACCCGCCTGACGGCCACCGACCTGATCGCCGCGTACCGGGACGGTAGCGTGTCCCCGGTTGAGGTGACCTTGGCCATGCTGGCCGCGATCGATGCCGGCAACGACGACGTCAACGCCTTCGTCCTGGTCGATGCCGATGGTGCGGTGGCTGCCGCTGTGCGGTCCGAGGCCCGTTGGCGCCGCGGCGGCGTGCTCGGGCCGGGTGACGGCATACCGACCTCGATCAAGGACCTGCTGTACACCCGTGGGTGGCCGACGCTGCGCGGAACCAACCTGATCGATGAGCACGGGTTATGGGCCGAGGACGCCCCGGCGGTGGCCCGGCTCCGGGAAACAGGAGCTGTCCTGCTGGGCAAGACCGCCACGCCGGAGTTCGGCTGGAAGGGCGTCACCGACTCGCTGCGCCACGGCCCGACCGGCAATCCATGGGATGCCGCGCTGACCTGCGGCGGATCGAGCGGGGGCAGCGCGGCAGCGGTCGGGCTCGGCATGGGTGCGTGGTCGGTCGGCACCGACGGCGGTGGATCACTACGCATTCCCGCCGCGTTCACCGGTACGGTCACGATCAAGCCGACGTACGGGCTGGTCCCGGTGTGGCCCGCGAGCCCATTCGGGACCCTCTCGCATCTTTTTTATTTTCTTTCAAGTGTCTGTAAGTGATTGTTTTGTTTGTGACACGATCGATTGTGATGTC
>NZ_JBFAZH010001272.1:0-2126 GCF_040681735.1 Actinoplanes sp. NPDC051633
TGTTGCTCGAATTCTCTCCGTTCATTTGCGACCGCAAACTCATTTTCTAATGCCCCCTTATCGAATTGTTCCGCAAGGACTCGCCCGCGGCGGCGACCCCCTCCCGGGCGGGCGCTTCGCTCGTGCGCAGCACGTTCGCGTCCCGGCGGCCCAGGTCGATCGCCACGACGGTGCCCGCCAGCGCCGCGACCGCCGCGGCCAGCAACCAGATCCAGAAGCGGAACAGGGTCCGCCGGGTGCCGATCACAACCGCTCCCGGCACTTCTGGCAGAACTTCGCGCCCGGCCGGTTGATGTACCCGCACCGGCACACGCGGTCGGGGCCGGTGCGCTCCTCGCGACTGAGCTGGGAGAACTGCGACTCCGTCTCGAGCATCAGCAGGTCGGAGTCGCGGACGTCGGGGCGCAGCCGCACCGTGCCGTCCGCCGCGACGGTCACGATCCGCGCGAGCCGCGCCAGCATGTCCCGGTCGTTGGCCGCCCTGGCGATCTGCACCGCGCGGGCGAACGCCTTCTCGGCCTCGGCGCGACGCTTGGCGGCGAACGCCCCGCAGCCGTCCCCGATCACCCGGCTCAGCTCCTCCTGCTGGGAGTACTCACGCAGCTTCGGGTCCGGCAGCACCGACCGGTAGTCGTCCGTGGTCCGCCGCACCAGCACCAGCTCCGGCGCGGCCCGCTGCGCATCGCCGGTGAACACGTCGATCCGCGCGGCGCGCAGGTCCTCGGTCAGGTCGCCGGCGTCCCCGACCCCGATCCGCAGGCTGTACTCGCGCAGCTCGCCGGGTGACCACGCGCCGGTGTCGACCTCCACCACGCCGTCGCCGGCACGCAGATGCGCGTCCAGGTCGGCCTTCACCGGGTGCACCTGGCGGAGGTGCCGCAGCTCGGCGAACGAGCTGAGCCGGATCCGCAGCGTCAGGGCCCGCACCGACTTGGTGGTCCACGTCTCCACGATGGAGCGGAACTCGTCGGCCAGGTTGCTCTCCTCGGTCACCGCCCGCGCCTGCCCGCGCAACGCCTCGGCGATCCCGATCAGCTCCCGCGCATTCCAGTCGTCGCCGATGCCGCGGGCGTCGCACTGGAACACGTCGTGGCACTCGTCCAGCGCCCGGGCCAGCACGGCCGCGCGCTCGCCGTTCTGCCCGTCGGTGAGCAGAGTGACGTGCCGGATCTCCTCGTGCCGGCCGACCAGCAGCGTCCGGGCCAGGCCCAGCCACTGGCCGATCGCCGTCCCGCCGTACGCCCGCAGCCGCTTCACCGCCGAATGGGCCTGCGCCCGCGTGCCCGGCCCGGCGACGGCGAGCTCCGGCTCGGACGGGTACACCATCCGGGCCTCGTGATGGCCCGCCACGATTGCGAAGAGCGACCCGTCCGGCAGCGCGTCGACCGCCGCCATCGTGGCCTGCCGGGCGTCCGGCATCTTCGACCCGATCACCATCGACCCGGAGGTGTCCACCATGATCACCTCGGCGAGCCCGGACGACGCGCCGCCCGAGGAGACACGGTCGAGGTCCGGCGACACGGCCGTCACGGTCAGCACCGCCTGGACCTCGGTCACGCCGCGCGGCAGGTACTTGTGGTCGCTGATCGCCAGCACGAAGTCGTCATCCATGCGTGTTCCTCACCGCCACCAGGTCAGCAGGGTCCGGGGCCGCACCCGGTTGGCCATGTCGACCAGGATCTCGTGGTCCCGCGGGTCGCGGGCCTGCGCCGCGAGCTCCCGATAGGACCGCTCCAGCAGCGCCGAACTCCGGCCCGCGCCGGCCTCCCGGACCAGCGCGACCAGCCGCCGCCGAGCCTCGCCGTCCGCCGCGCCGCCGTCCAGGCGCAGGTCGGGCAGCCGCCGGACGGCCTCGGCCACGCTCTCCGCGCTCGGCCGTGCGGGCAGGGGCTCCGCGTACGCGCGAACGGCGGCGATCCGTGCGGCGTCCCGGTGCGGCGACACCAGCGGCACCTCGTCCAGGATCCGCGCCGCGCCCTTCCGGTCACCGGCCCGCAGCCAGAGCCGGGCCAGTCCGAACGCCGCGCTGGTCTGCGACCGGTCGCGCAGCCAGACCGCCTCGAAGAGCTCGGTGGCGTCGCCGGTCCGCTCGGCGCACAGCCCGAGGGCGAGCTTGGGCGCGGCCT
>NZ_JBFAZH010001273.1:0-2126 GCF_040681735.1 Actinoplanes sp. NPDC051633
GTCAACCTGGCCGCCTTCCCGCACACGATGGCCGGCGCGGTGATGGTCGGCGGCGCGCTGCTGCTGGCGATCGGCGTCTGGCGGCGTACCTCCGACCAGGCCTTTAGTCTCTACGCGCGGATCGGCGCCTGGCTGACGATGGCCGGCGGGGCGCTGACCGCGCTGACCGGCGACCACCTCGGCAAGGTGATCACGCAGGTGCAGCCGATGAAGATGGCCGCCGCCGAGGCGCTCTACGCGACCACCACCGGCGCGCCGTTCTCGGTCTTCGCCGTCGGCGGCCTCTCGGCCGACCGGCCGTCCGTCAGCCTCCAGATCCCGTGGCTGCTCTCGATCCTCGCCAAGGGCTCGCCCGGCGCGACCGTGCAGGGCATCAACGACCTGCAGGCCCAGTACGCCGCCGAGTTCGGCCCGGGCAGCTACGTGCCGATGATCCCGGTCGCGTTCTGGTCGTTCCGGCTGATGATCGGCATCGGCATGCTCGCGGCCCTGGTCGCCGCGGTCTACCTGTGGACGTCGCGCAAGAGCCGTACCCCACATCGGCTCCTGCTCCGCTGGCTGCCGCTGATCCCGCTGCTGCCCACCGCCGCCAACTCGCTCGGCTGGGTCTTCACCGAGACCGCCCGGCAGCCGTGGATCGCCTTCGGCATCTCGACCGTCGCCGACGGCATCTCCCCCGGCCTGACCAGCGGCGAGGTCATCGCGTCGCTGGCCGGCTTCACGCTCGTGTACGGGGTCCTGGCGGTGCTGTGGCTGCGGCTGGTCCGGCACCTCGTCCGCTCGTCGGACCCCGCGCCGGAACTCGAGCCCGCCGATCCCGTGTCCGTCTACTGAGGAGCTGTGCCGTGGTGACCTTCTGGTTCGGGCTGGTCGTGCTGGCCTGGGTGCTCTACTTCGTCCTGGAGGGCTTCGACTTCGGGGTCGGTGTGCTCGGCCCGGTGCTGGGCCGCGACGAGCACGAGCGGGGCGCGGCGATCCGCACCATCGGGCCGTTCTGGGACGGCAACGAGGTCTGGCTGGTCGCCGCGATCGGCGTGACCTTCGCCGCGTTCCCCGCCTGGTACGCCACTCTGCTGTCCGGGCTCTACCTGCCGATGGTGGCGATCCTGTTGCTGCTCGCTCTGCGCGGGGTGGCGCTCGAGTTCCGCGGCAAGTCTCCGTCGCACTGGCGGCGGGCCTGGGATGCGGTCCTGGCGGCCAGCTCCGGCGGGGTTGTGCTGCTGTGGGGCGCCGTGCTGACGGTCTTCGCGCGGGGGCTGGCCCTGTCGGCCGACGGATCGGTGGCCGGGACCGGGCTGCGGCGCAGCCTCGCGCCGCTGCTGACCTGGCCGGCGCTGCTCGGCGCCGTCCTGGCACTGGGCGCGGCGGTGCTGCTCGGGTCGACCTTCCTCGCCCTGCGCACCACCGGACCGGTCCGGCGGCGGGCGCGGCGGGCTTCCGTCCTGTCCGGCGCCGCACTGGCGACGGGTCTGTTCGCGGCGGGCGCTACCTCGTCGGATCGGCTGTTCCTCGCCGCCGGCGTCGTCGCCCTCGGCGTCGTGCTGCTGGCGCGCTCCGGCCGGGAGACAACGGCATTCACGGGTACGGCGATCGGGGTGGCCGCCGCGGTCGCCGCCGTGCTCACCGTCAACGGTGACGTGGTGCTGCCCAGCACGCTGAACGAGGCGTGGTCGCTGACCCGGTCCTCGGCGGCGGCCACACCGTCGGCGTTGCGGCTGCTCACCGTCGTCGGCCTGATCGTGCTGCCCGGGGTGCTCGCCTACCAGGCGTACTCGTACTGGGTGTTCCGCCGCCGGGTCGCCAGCGAGCGGGTCCCGTCATGAGGGGCCCGGTGGATCCGCGGCTGCTGCGCCACGCCCGCGGCGGCCGGGCCGGGATCGCCGGGCTGGCGCTGATCGGCGCCGGGCAGGCCGGGTCCGCGCTGCTGCTGGCCGTGGGGCTCACGGCAGTGGTCGCGGGGCAGCGCGGTCCGGGCATCGTGGCCGTGGCGCTCGCCTATCCGGTGCGGGCCCTGCTGGCGTGGGCCGAGCAGGCGGTCGCGCAGCGTACGGCGGCAAAGGTGACCGACGAACTGCGCCGCGACGCGCTGGCCGCCGCGCTGCGCCGCGGCCCGGCGTGGGTGGCCC
>NZ_JBFAZH010001274.1:0-2121 GCF_040681735.1 Actinoplanes sp. NPDC051633
TATCAACAGTCTTTCCCTCCCCGCCGCTCGTCCGATCTCCCGGCGCCGCCGTTCTCGTACCGGTGGTGCTGACCATCCCCGCGCTGCTGATCGGCGTGACCGCGCCGTTCGCCGGGCTGATCGTCGACAAGGTCGACCGCAAGCGGCTGCTGCTGATCGCGCTGGTCGCCTACGCCGTGGTGGGCACCGCGCCGCTGTATCTGCCGTCGCTGCAGGCCATCCTGATCAGCCGCGTTCTGGTCGGCGTCTGCGAGGCGGCCATCATGACGTGCGCGACCACGCTGATCGGCGACTACTGGTCCGGCGCGCGGCGCAGCCGCTACCTGAGCTTGCAGACCCTCGTCGCGGCGCTGTCCGCCACCGTGTTCCTCGCGCTGGGTGGTGCGCTGGGCGCTCAGGGCTGGCGTACGCCGTTCTGGGTGTACGCCGTCGCGCTCGTCCTCGTACCCCTGACCGCGAAGCTGATCTGGCAGCCGCACGCCCACCGCCGCTCCGCGGGACGACGCCTGCAGCCGTTGCCCTGGCGGCTGCTGCTGACCCCGTGCCTGGTCACCTTCATCGGCGGCGTGGTGTTCTACGCGCTGATCGTCGAACTGTCCTTCGTGCTCACCGGCGTCGGCTTCGACTCGCCCGCGGCGATCGGCGGCGTCAGCGCCCTGATGTCGGTTGCCACCGCGGCCGGCAGCATCGGCTTCGCCCGGCTGATGCACCGCACACCGCGGTCGCTGCTGCCGATCGAGTTCGTCCTCTCGGGAATCGGGTTCGCGCTGGTCTTCGCCACCGAGTCGGTGCCCGTGATCGCCATCGGGGCCGTTGTCGCCGGTTTCGGCACCGGGATGCTGCTGCCCACGTTGCTCACCTGGGCGGTCAACCGGCTGGACTTCGATCAGCGCGGCCGGGGGACCGGCCTGTGGACGGGATCGCTGTTCCTGGGCGAGTTCGTCTGCCCGCTGTTGATCGCGGCGATCGGCGCCGGAGTCGGCGGGCTGCGGCCCGCGATCGGCGTCCTGGCCGTCCTCGCGGCGCTGATGGCGGGCGTCTCCGCGCTGGTCGCCCGGCGCAACAGCGTTCCGCTGAACGTCACCGAGGGGTAGTCCCCGCGAGTTCGATCCGTGGTCACCGGAAAATAAATCCGGGAATCCTCGGCGGACCTGTCGATCGGGGCGGGTGCATTTCGTAGCCCTGGTGAGAGGCCGGCACGGAGCCGGTCCGGAACCTCACCGGAGGGCATCATGACCAGCACCGCCATCACCACCACCCGCTCGGGTTTCGGCGCGCTGACGGTGGCCGGGATCGCCGCGACCGCGGTCGCCGGCGTCGCCACCATGGCCGCCGCCGCCGCCGGAAGCGCCGCCGGGGTCAGCCTCGACGTCAACGGCGCGCCGATCCCGGTCGCGGGCTTCGGCACGCTGACCGCCCTGTTCTCGGTGGTCGGCCTGGTCCTGGCCGCGGTGCTGCACCGCTTCGCCCGCACCCCGCGCCGCACCTTCGTCCGCACCACCGTGGCCCTGACCGCGCTGTCGCTCGTCCCGGACGCCGTCGTGAGCGCCGCACCCACCACCAAGGCGCTGCTGATGATCACCCATCTGGTCGCCGCCGCGATCGTGATCCCCGCCGTCGCGCGCCGCCTGTCCGCCTGATCTGCCACCATTCACCCCGTCGAATCTCATCGGAGGATGACCATGAAGCAGTACCTGCTCGCCGTGCACGCCGACTACGACGCACCGCCGCCCCCGGAAGCGGAGATGCAGCTCTCCTACGCCCAGGTCGACCGGGTCAACGAGGAACTGCGGAAGGCCGGCGCCTGGGTCTTCGGCGGCGGGCTCCTGCCGCCGGCCAGCGCCACCGTCGTCAAGTCCCGCGACGGCGCGACCACCATGACCGACGGCCCGTACGCCGAGACCAAGGAACAGCTGGGCGGGTTCTGGGTGCTGCGGTGCGCGGACCTAGACGAGGCGCTGGCCTGGGCGCAGAAGTGCTCGGAGGCATGCATGGGCCCGGTCGAGGTGCGCCCCTTCGAGGACGAGCCCGACGCCTGAGACATGGACATCGACGGCATCTACCGCAACGAGTACGGCCGCTGCGTGGCCACCCTGGTCCGCCTCCTCGGCGACATCGCCC
>NZ_JBFAZH010001275.1:0-2120 GCF_040681735.1 Actinoplanes sp. NPDC051633
TGTTGGCCACCGGTGCGGCCGGGTTCCAGGTGGCCGGCGCGCCCGACCACTGGAGCGTGGACGGCACCTGGTAGTTGCCGCCGGACCCGACCGTGGTGTTCGCCAGCGCCCACGGCACCCACTTGTCGAGCAGCGCCTTGGCCTGCGCGTTGCCGGTCTGGTGGTAGAGCTCGGCCACTCGCTGCATCGACCACACCTGCATGCCGAACCAGCTGTTGCTGCCCGGGTCGTGGTAGACGGGGTGCTCGGTGTACGGCATGCCGTAGAAGGTCGGCGTGCCCGACGGCGGCTGCCCGTACGCGCCGTCCCAGCTGTTCGTCGCGCCGCCGGCGATCGCGCCCTCGGACGACTGCAGCCAGGTGTAGAACTCCAGCTGACGCTTCAGGCTGTTGGTCCAGTCGGCGTTCGCGCTGCTGCTCTTCATCGCCGAGGTCAGCTCCGGCGTGTTGGTCAGCGCCCAGGCCGCGAACGGGTTCTGGTAGCCGAAGTGGGCGTGGCTCGACCCGATCCGCCAGGACCACCCGGCCGCGGGGTCGGTCGCGCCGCCCCACGCGTAATACCAGGACAGCAGGTAGTGCGCCGAGTCCTTGCCGCTGCCCGCCGGGCACGCGGCGGGCCCGACGCAGTTGCCGATCTTCTTGAAGTACTTGTCGAACATCGCGTACCGCAGGTAGTCGCCCATCTTCGCGGCCTTGGTCACGGTCGCGGAGATGTCGGCCAGCTTGCCCTGCTGCTTGGCCCAGGTCAGCGCCCAGTACGCGGCCTGGATGGCGCGCGCGTCGGCGTCCGGGGCGTTGGTGTACTTCCACTGCTTGGCCGGCGCGGCACTCTCCTTGATCGACAGATCGAGGAAGCCGCTGGGGCCGCCGTGCGCGAAGGTCTCACAGGACGGCTGCGGCACGGTCTCCCACACCGACTCCTGCGGCCCGCGCTGGAAGGTGTTGATGTACGCCGGCTTGGTGGTCTCGTCGCCGCAGCGCCCGAAGCCGTACGTGTTGTCGACGTCGAGCAGCCAGTGCATGCCGTAGATGTCACCGGTGCCGTACGCGCTCTGCAGCTCCGACCGCAGCGGGTCCTGGCCGACCGGGACGCTGGGCTGCAGCGCCGACGGGTACTGGTCGGGGCGGTTGTACTCGGCCGCGTACTGCGCCGTGCCGGCCACGCCCGCGGTGACCTGGTCGGCGTGCGACGGGATGATGTACTTCTCCATCGTCGCCCAGGCGTTGTTGAACGGCGTCCAGTTCTGCGTGACGCGTCCGTACTGCGCCTCCAGCCACAGCCAGAAGCTGAACGCCTCGGACGTGGTCTCGTGCCCGTGGTCCGGCGCCTCCACGATCAGCGTCTCGATCGAGTGGTACGGCACGCCCTCAGGGCTGAAGTACCCGGAGCTCTTGATCTTCTGGTACTGCGCCAGGAACCGCCGGGTGTACTCGTCGTCGCCACCGGGGATGTCGTCGTCCAGCTCGGTGGCGCTGACGGCGAGCGGCTCGTATCCGGTGGCGGACGCGGTGATCGTCGCGGAGCCGCTGACCGTGTCGGTGTCCTGCGCGGCGGCCACGGTGGCGGTCACGCCGGTGTTCCAGTTCGCCGGGGTCAGCGTGGCCGTTGCGGGCGAGACGGTGACGTCGGCGTCGCCGGTGCGGGCCAGCGCGACGGTGACGTTCGAGGTGGGTGCGGCGCTGAGCTTGAGGTTGAAGGTGCCGGTGCCGCCCTCGGGCACGGTCACCGCCGACGGTGTGGCGACCAGCGTCGGCGCCGACGGCTGGTCGCCGGCGCAGGTCGTGCCGTTGAGCGTGAAGGCGGCCGGTTTCGGGTTGCTGCCGGTGTGCGTGCCGTTGAAGCCGAAGCTGACGGTGCCGCCGGTCGGGACGCCGCCGTTCCAGGCGGCGTTGGTGGCCGACACCTGGGTGCCGGTCTGGGTGACGGTGGCCGACCACCCCTGGGTGACGCGCTGGCCGCCGGTGAACGCCCAGCCCAGGTTCCAGGAGGTGAGCGGGTCGCCGAGGTTGTGGATGGTGACGTTGGCGGTGAAGCCGTTGTTCCAGTCGTTGGTGGCGTACGTGATCTCACAGGCGGTCGCTGCGTATGCCGAGACCGGCACGCTCACCGCGCCGGCGATC
>NZ_JBFAZH010001276.1:0-2114 GCF_040681735.1 Actinoplanes sp. NPDC051633
CCGTACCGGCCGGGGTCGAGGCCGACCAGGTCCAGCAGTTCGTCCGACCGCTGGTTGATCTTCTTCTTGTCCCAGCCCAGCAGCCGCGGCACGGTGCCCACGTTGGTGCGGATGGTCTGGTGCGGAAAGAGTCCGACGTTCTGGATCACGTAGCCGATCCGGCGCCGCAGCACCACCGGGTCCTGCTGCGTCACGTCCTCGCCGTCGATCAGGATGCGGCCCTTGGACGGCTCGATCAGCCGGTTGATCATCCTGAGCACGGTGGATTTGCCGGAGCCCGACGGCCCGATCAGCACGACCAGCTCGCCGGCCGGCACCTCGAGGCTGATGTCGCCGACCGCCACCGTGCCGTCGGGATAAACCTTTCCTACATTTTCGAGGGAAATTGAGGCCGCCGTGCGTGCAGCGCCGGAGTCGTTGATCGCGGTAGCGTCCACGTATGTCCTTCCTGTCGTGGGGCCACGCGGCTGCCCCACTGGCCGCGCCCGCCGATGACGGGCCGGGCAACCCATGGTTCTCCTGGCGATACGTGCATGACAACGCCGACACGATTCTCGAGGCTCTGCGCTTTCACGCGGGGCTGACCGCCGAGACGGTGATCATCGCTCTCGTCGTGGCTGTGCCGCTAGCGGTCGTCGCCTATTGGATCCGTCCGCTGACCGGGCCGATTCTTGCATTCTCCGGCGTCCTGTACACGATTCCGTCGCTGGCCCTGCTGGCGTTGCTCGCTCCGGCGGTGGGCACCACGAGCGTGGCGTCGGTGCTGATCGCGCTCGTCCTCTACGCCCTGCTGGTGCTGGTCCGCAACTCCCTGGCCGGTCTCACCCAGGTCCCCGACGAGGTGCGTGACGCTGCCGCGGGCATGGGGTACGGCAGAGTAGGCCGCCTGTTCCGGATCGAGTTGCCACTGGCCCTGCCCGGCATCATCACCGGGCTGCGGCTCGCGACGGTGTCCACGGTCGCACTGGTGACGGTCGGCTCGCTGATCGGCCAGGGCGGGCTCGGCGACCTGATCCTGGGCGGCTTCCGCAACAACTTCTACAAGGCGCAGATCCTCACCGGTGCGGTGCTCTGCGTGGCGCTGGCGCTGGTGCTCGATCTGGTGCTGGCCGGGGTGGGCCGGCTGCTCACACCGTGGACCCGGGGCAGGGCGTCATGAACTACTTCGAGCAGGGATTCGTCTGGCTCAACGACCCGCTGAACTGGACCAACCCGGACGGGCTGCTCCCGCGCCTGATCGAGCACCTGACGATCAGCGGGCTGGCGGTGCTGCTGGGCTGCCTGGTCGGCTGGCCGATCGGCATCTGGCTCGGGCATCGCGGCCGGGGCGGCGGGGCGGTCATCACCGTCTCCAACCTGACCCTGGCCATCCCCACGCTGGCGCTGCTCACCATCCTGCCGCTGACCCCGCTCGGCTTCGGCAAGCCGCCGGTCGTGGTGGCGCTGGCGGTCTTCGCGGTGCCGCCGCTGCTGGCCAACGCGTACACCGGCCTGCGGCAGATCGACCCCGAGACCCGCGAGGCGGCGAAGGGGATGGGGCTGTCCGGCGGGCAGCTGCTGCGCCGGGTCGAGTTGCCGCTGAGCGTGCCGTACCTGGCGGCCGGCCTGCGCACCGCGGCGGTCCAGGTGGTGGCGACCGCGGCGCTGGCCGCGTTCGTCAACGGCGGCGGGCTCGGTGAGATCATCAGCGCCGGCTTCGGCATCGGCATGAGCGCCGGTGGCGGCGGTCAGATCGTGGCCGGCGGAATAGTGGTGGCGGCGCTGGCGCTGCTGGTCGAGGGTGTGCTGGCGATCGTTCAGCGACTGGTCACGCCCAAGCCGTTGCGCACCAGGCGGCGGCGCCGGACGGCCCCCGAAGCGGTACCGGCTGGGTAACGGTCGGGTGGCGGGTTCCAAAGTTGTCACACCCTGCGAGTAGACACGGTAGGGAATGAATCAACGGGCATCGGCCCCACCGACTGCCCGTCGGACACGCGGCTCCGGTCACCACGGCCGAGCCGGGACACAGAAGGCGGCAGTATGCGTCGACAACTCCTCATCACGGCCACGTCCCTGACGGCGGCCGTCGTCATCCTCTCCGGCTGCGGCAACGCGGGCTCCTCGGGCACCGAGGC
>NZ_JBFAZH010001277.1:0-2107 GCF_040681735.1 Actinoplanes sp. NPDC051633
GGCGTACCGCTGGGCGGTCGGGCTCGAGCCGAGACCGGCCAGCTGCGGGAAGACGAACCACATCCAATGGGTACGCTTGCGCCCGGCGCGCAACTCGGCGACGGCGGTGTCGTGCACGCCGTCCTGCGCGGTCACGAAGCGGTCGAGGTCCGTCACGTCGTCCTCCGGATGCTTCAGTAGCGACACCTCAGCACCACCATGGTGTGTCCACCCACGCCGACCGCGCCGCCCGCCTTCGCGATGCGGCGCCGGCTGGCCAGCAGTGGATCGGCGGTGTCCACCACAGTCTCCCAGGTCCGGCCGTAGGCCTTGGGCGGAAGCGTGAACGTCACCTGCTCGCCGAGCGGGTTGAACAGCAGCAGGAACGACGCGTCCTGGATCGGCTCGCCGAGCGCGTCCCGCTCCGGGATGCCGTCGCCGTTGAGATAGACGGTCATCGTCATGCCGCCGAGGGTGTTCCAGTCGGCCGGGGTCATCGGCTCGCCGTCGCGGCGCAGCCAGGCGATGTCCGGCACCTTCGACCCGGGCAGCGGCTGGCCCTTGAAGAACCGGCGGCGGCGGAACACCGGGTGATCGGCACGCAGCTTGGTGACGGCGGCGGTGAACTTCGTGAGCACGTCGTGGTTGCGGGCGTCCGCCCAGTCGACCCAGGCCAGCTCGTTGTCCTGGCAGTAGGTGTTGTTGTTGCCCCGCTGCGTACGTCCCAGCTCGTCACCGTGCGAGACCATCGGCACGCCCTGGCTGAGCAGCAGCGTGGTCAGGAAGTTGCGCTTCTGCCGCTCGCGCAGCGCGTTGATGTCGCCGTCGTCGGTCGGACCCTCCGCGCCGCAGTTCCACGACCGGTTGTGGCTCTCGCCGTCGTTGTTGCCCTCGCCGTTGGCCTCGTTGTGCTTCTCGTTGTAGGAGACCAGGTCGTTGAGCGTGAACCCGTCGTGGGCGGTGACGAAGTTGATCGAGTGGAAGGGCTTGCGGCCGTCGTCCTGGTAGAGGTCGGCCGAGCCGGTGATCCGGGACGCGAACTCGGCCAGGGTGGCCGGCTCACCGCGCCAGAAGTCGCGGACCGTGTCGCGGTACTTGCCGTTCCACTCGGTCCAGTTCGGCGGGAAGTTGCCGACCTGGTAGCCGCCCGGGCCCACGTCCCACGGCTCGGCGATCAGCTTGACCTGCCCGACCACCGGGTCCTGCTGCACCACCTCGAAGAAGGTCGACAGCCGGTCGACGTCGTAAAACTCGCGGGCCAGCGTCGAGGCCAGGTCGAACCGGAAGCCGTCGACGTGCATGTCGGTCACCCAGTAGCGCAGCGAGTCCATGATCAGCTGCAGGCTCTGCGGGCTGCGGACGTTCAGGCTGTTCCCGGTGCCGGTGTAGTCCATGTAGAACTGCGGCTGGTCGTCGACCAGCCGGTAGTACGTGCGGTTGTCGATGCCCTTGAGGCTCATCGTCGGCCCGAGGTGGTTGCCCTCGGCGGTGTGGTTGTAGACGACGTCGAGGATGACCTCCATGCCGGCCGCGTGCAGGGCCTTGACCATGCCGCGGAACTCCTGGGTCTGCTGGCCCAGCGAGCCCATCGCGGAGTACCCGTGGTACGGCGCGAAGAAGCCCAGCGTGTTGTAGCCCCAGTAGTTGCGCAGGCCGAGATCGACCAGCCGGTTGTCGTGCACGAACTGGTGCACCGGCATCAGCTCGACCGCGGTGACGCCGAGGCTCTTGAGGTGCTCGATGATCGCCGGGTGGCCGATCGCCGCGTACGTGCCCCGCATGTCCCGGGGCACCTCGGGGTGCCGCTCGGTCAACCCCTTGACGTGCGTCTCGTAGATCACCGAGTGGTGGTACGGGATGTCCGGCCGCCGGTCGTTGCCCCAGTCGAAGTACGGGTTGACGACCACGCCCTTGGCCATGTGCGGCGCCGAGTCGAGATCCGACATCTGATCGGGGTTGTCGAAGTCGTACGCGTAGAGCGACGGGTGCCAGTCGATGTCCGCGTCGACCGCCCGCGCGTACGGGTCGAGCAGCAGCTTGTGCGGGTTGCAGCGCAGACCCCGGTGCGGGTCGTACGGCCCGTACACCCGGTAGCCGTACCGCTGGCCCGGCTCGACCCCCGGCAGGT
>NZ_JBFAZH010001278.1:0-2105 GCF_040681735.1 Actinoplanes sp. NPDC051633
ATGCGGGAGATCGAGATCCTGCCGACCATGTACCAGGAGAACGCCGACTTCGTGAACCTGACGGTCAACTCGGTGAGCGGTTCCCTGAAGGACGAGCAGACCATCGAAGATCTGTACGCGCGGCTCGACGACTTCGCCCTCAGCCTCGAGGCCATCCCGCCGGCCCTGGGCAACTTCGCGCTGTTCGCGTTCCGTGGTTTCTACTATCAGGAGCTGGCCCACCTGCTGAGCCTGTCGTACATGCCGCACTCGTGGCGGTCCAACCTGATCCGCTCGCAGCTCGAGCAGCCGGTCACCCGGTTCACCGATCTCGCCGTCAGCGCCGGCGGGAAGATTCGCCGGGACCTCGCCGCCGCGATCAACGCCGAGTTCGCGACCCAGGCGCTCAGCGTCGACTTCCCGCTCATCGCCTCGTATGTCATCGGGCAGACCGACAGCCGCGCCGACCTGCTGAAGACCGCCGTCGAGGTCCGCAACTCGCCGAAGGCGACCGCCTTCCGCACCTGGCTCTACGAGACCGAGCGGCGCATCCGTCACGAGCGGGATCTGCGGGAGGTGCGCCGCGCCCAGGACGAGCTCAACACTCTGGTACGCGAGCTCGAGGTCGACTTCGGACTGCGCAACGCGCCCAAGCAGGAGATCAAGTTCAAGCTCGGACTGCCGGTGCCGAACGGCCCGTCGATCGAGGGACCGGTGCACCTCGGCCTGCCGCGTTGGGTCCGGCGAGCGATGCAGCGCCGGACACATCTGGTGTTCCTGCGGGAGTTGGCTCAGGAGTCGGTCAGCCTGCCGCCGTTTCTGCACGCCTACCGGTCGCTCCAGCCGTGATCGCCGCGACCCGATAAATCTGCCGAGAGTTTCGGGAAAAGTGTTACGCGGAAGCGACCTCAGGGGCCGCAGCGAGCGGCTGTCGGTTGCTGCGATCTCTTCGATCGCCGGAGTAATCCCTGGTCAGCTGGCCTGTGTGGAAGCGATAGAGAACCACTAGCTTCCGCTGTACTTCCGGAAAGTATTGTTTCCGCGCTGTTGCCGTGCCAGCATGACCTCACATTCGCTGACATCGTTCTCCGGTCCCGGATCCGCGGTTCACCGGCTCCCTCGCATGCGCGGCGGCGGGAGATCATCGCGCCTGTGCGGGCCCGCGGCTCCGACCGGGGAACTGAACAAGGAGGCATCGTGGCAACCAGTTCTCCTGTCCCCTCCGCGGACTCCCCGCGTCGTCGATCGCCGGCGGTCCGGCCACTGCTCGCCGCCGCCGCGGTCGCCATCGCGGCACTGGGCCTGGGAGTGGCGATGCCCGAGGCGAACGCCGCGGCAAGCACCCTGGGTGCGGCCGCGGCACAGTCGGGCCGGTATTTCGGCACGGCCATCGCGGCGGGCCGGCTCGGTGATTCGACGTACAGCACGATCGCCGCGCGTGAGTTCAACATGGTGACGGCCGAGAACGAGATGAAGCCGGACGCGACGCAGCCTCAGCGCGGCCAGTTCAACTTCAGCTCCGGCGACCAGATCTACAACTGGGCGACCCAGCGCGGGTTGAAGGTCCGCGGGCACACCCTTGCCTGGCACGCCCAGCAGCCGGGCTGGATGCAGAGCCTTGGCGGCAGCACGCTGCGCCAGGCGATGATCGACCACATCAACGGGGTGATGGGCCACTACCGGGGCAAGCTCGCCGCCTGGGACGTCGTCAACGAGGCCTTCAACGAGGACGGCAGCCGCCGGAACTCCAACCTGCAGGGCACCGGCAACGACTGGATCGAGGTGGCGTTCCGCACCGCCCGCACCGCCGACCCGTCGGTCAAGCTCTGCTACAACGACTACAACATCGAGAACTGGTCCTACGGCAAGACGCAGGGCGTCTACAACATGATCCGCGACTTCAAGTCGCGCGGCGTGCCGATCGACTGCGTCGGCCTGCAGACCCACTTCACCGGCGGCAGCTCGCTCCCGGGCAACTTCCAGACCACATTGTCCAGCTTCGCCGCCCTCGGCGTGGACGTGGCCCTGACCGAGGTGGACGTCACCAACGCGTCGACCACGCAGTACGCCGGACTGACCCAGGCCTGCCTCAACGTGCCCCGCTGCATCGGCATCACCGTGTGGGG
>NZ_JBFAZH010001279.1:0-2097 GCF_040681735.1 Actinoplanes sp. NPDC051633
CCCGCCCGGAGGGCCCCGCCACCCGGCCCATCTCCCGCAGCGCCGCGGCCCGTTCCTCGAAGAACATCAGCCCGGCCTGCGACACCACCAGATCGAACGAGTCGTCGGCGCAGGGCAGTGCGCACGCGTCGCCCTGCTGCCAGCGCACGTCGGGCCGGATGCGCCGGGCCACGTCCAGCATCGCCTCGTTCAGGTCCAGCCCGACCACCGAGCCGGACGGTCCCACGACGTCGGCGGCGACCCGCGCCACCGCGCCGGTGCCGCACGCGACGTCCAGCACGGTCTGTCCCCGCAGCGGCCGTACCGTGTCGACGAGGCGGCGGGCCCAGGCGCCGAAGAGCGCCGGGACGAAGGTGGTCTCGTAGAAGTCGGCCTGATCCGCCGAGAGCTGGTATTTCATGCACTCAGGCAAGCAGCGGCGGACGGGGGGCGGATAGTTCGATTTCCGGACTTCCGGCGCCGCCGCCGCGGGTGGATGGTGGGTTCATGCGTGGCTACGGGCAGTACTGTCCCATCGCGCTGGCGGCCGAGGTCTTCGCCGAGCGATGGACGCCGATCATCATCCGCAACCTGTTCCTGGGCTGCGGCACCTTCAACCGGATCCTGGACGGCGCGCCCGGTTTGCCGCGCAGCGTTCTGTCGCAGCGACTGCGATCGCTGCAGAAGGCGGGGGTGGTCCGGCGGACGGACGGCGGGTACGCGCTGAGCGCCAGCGGCCACGAGCTCGCCGCGGTCTGCCTGGAGCTGGGCGCGTGGGGGGCGCGCTGGCGGTCGGCCCGCCCCGAGGACCAGGACCCGTACCTCGCCCTGTGGATGCTGTCCCGGCTGATCGCGGCGCCGCGTGCCCGGATCGTCGTGGTCTTCCAGATC
The DNA here is from genome assembly GCF_040681735.1 of Actinoplanes sp. NPDC051633. NCBI lineage: Bacteria > Bacillati > Actinomycetota > Actinomycetes > Micromonosporales > Micromonosporaceae > Actinoplanes > Actinoplanes sp. NPDC051633. Next base: position 871 of record NZ_JBFAZH010001279.1, read on the forward strand.
ACCGACGCCCCGTTGCCGAACCGCTTCTGGCTGGTGGTCTCGGCCGACGGCAACGAGGTCTGCGCCCACCCGCCGGGCTTCGCCGAGGACGGCCTGGTCACGACGGACACCGCCAGCCTGGTCCGCTGGTACGCCGGCGAGGTCACCCTGGCGGCGGCCCAGCGCGGTGGCGGCATGGTGGTCGAGGCGCCGCGGCCGGTGATCCGGGAGCTCGCGGCGTGGGGCCGGCTCAACCCGTACCTCGGTGTCGCTCGCCCGGAGGCGGTTTAACGCCGGCGCCGTGGCTCACCCTCGCTGCCTGGGCCGGCGGAGCGCTGCCGTCCGCCGGTGTCGCGATCACGCGCGACATGACCGGCGACTGACAGCCCTGCCGGGTGCAGGTCTCGGGAGATCACCTTGCCGGTCGCGTTGCGGGGGAGTGCGGGCAGGAAGACGACATCCCGGGGTACGCAGAACCGCGCGCGATGCCGGCGTACGTGCTCCCGCACCTCGTCCTCGCCCAGCACGGCGCCGTCCCGCAGCACCACGTACGCCGCCAGCCGCTGCCCGTACTCCGCGTCCGGAACGCCCACCACCGCCACCTCGCGCACCTCGTCCAGGTCGGCGAGCAGGTTCTCCACCTGGGACGGGAAGACGTTCTCACCGCCGGAGACGATCATGTCGTCCACTCGGCCGTCGACGTAGACCCGCCCGGCCTCGTCGAGGTGGCCCAGGTCGCCGGTCGCCAGCTCCGCCGCCGAGCGGTCCGGCCCGCCGGTGTAGCCCTCGAAGAGCATGTCGTTGCGGACGAAGAGGCGCCCGGCCCGGCCGGGCGGCACCGGCGTCCCGTCCTCGTCGCGCGCCGTGACCACCGTCCCGTGCGGAGGCCGGCCGGCGGTGTGCGGCGCGGCCCGCAGGTCGGCGGGCGTCGCGATGGATGCCCAGGACACCTCGGTGGAGCCGTACAGGTTGTACAGGACGTCGCCAAAGCGGTCCATGAACCGGGTGGCCAGCCCGCCGGGCAGCGCCGACCCGCTCACCGCCACCACCTCGAGCCGGGGCCGTTCCGCCGGCGGCGGCAACTCCATGATCCGGTCCAGCATCACCGGCACGGCGACCAGTGCGGTGCACCGGTGCCGGCGAAGGTCGTCCAGGGTGGCCGCCGGGTCGAAGCGCCGGCGCAGCACGATGGTCGCGCGCAGCGCGAGGGCGATCTGCAGCGCCGCGAAGCCCCAGGTGTGGAAGAGC
>NZ_JBFAZH010001280.1:0-2093 GCF_040681735.1 Actinoplanes sp. NPDC051633
CCGGCCGCTGAGGCTCCGCCAAGGGCGGAGAACCCGAGCCCCTTCGGGGCTGTGCCGCTAACGGCTCGGCGGCGCACCGCGTTGCCGATTGTGCGGACCACGTCGAGCGGCTGCTCGTCGCCGAACATCCAGCGCCGCGACGACCCGGTCAGGTCGCCGGCCGCCCCGGCGTCGCGCAGGTCGTGCTCCCCGCGCTTCTTGCCGGACAGGTCGGCGAAGACCTGGGCCAGCGCGGTGCGCCCGAGCCGCCGCAACGCCTTGGCCGACAGCGTCAGGCCCTCGCCGTCGCGCGTCACCCAGCCCTGCCGGCGCAGCTCCTTCTCCAGCTCGCGCAGCCGGCGCACGTCGTCGGCCGCGGACCGGCCGAGCTGGCGCTCCACCGCCTGCACGTCGATGTCGTCCAGGGTGGCTCCGGGATGCTCCTGGCCGAGCTGCTGCATCAGGTCGTCCAGGTCGGCGAGCTCGCTCAGGGCCGCGGTCGCGTCCCCGTACCCCAGATCCTCGCTGCCGCGCATCCGCTCGCCGCGCCCCCAGTTGAGGCCCGGCCGCAGCGCCTGCAGGTTGCCGGTCAGCTCGGCGAGCTGACCGCGCAGCGGGCCGTCACCGAGCGCCTGGTCCATCAGCGCCGCCAGCTCCTCCCGCTGTTGCGGGGTGAGCGAGCGCATCAACCGCTCGGCCGCCGCGGCCCGCCGGGCGAGGGAGTCGATCAGCTCGTCGATGTTCCGCGGGTTCTCCGGGAAGAACTCGCCGTGCTTGTCCATGAACTGCTGGAACGCGTCCTCGGTGTCCTCACCGCGGGCGTGCCGGGCGAGCAGGTCGTTGAGGTCGGTCAGCATCTCGGAGATCCGGGCGTCGGCGGCCGGGTCGTTGCCCTGCAGCGCCCGCTTCATCCCGGCGAACCGCTGCTCCACCACCTCGCGCCGCAGCCCGTCGAGGATCTGCTGGTACGTCGCCCGGGCCTCGTCGCTGGCCCAGTCGTAGTCCGACAGCTCCTGCACGGCCTGGGCGGTCGAGCTCGGCAGGTTGTCGAGCACCGCCTCCTGGAAGCGGGCGTTGTCGTCGTCGCGTCCGCGCAGCTCGTCGCGTTCCGCCGCGAGGGCCTGGTCGAGGAGCTGCTGCGCACGGGTGACCGCGCCGTCCAGGTTGCCGCGCCGCAGGGCGTCCCGCCGCATCCGCCGCGCCCGTGCGTAGAGGTCGTCCAGGCCGCGGCCCTCGCGGGGGCCGCGGCGCAGCAGGTCACGCAGCGCGTCGCGCAGGCTCTCCCCCTCGAGCACCCGCTCGCCGACCTCGTCCACGGCCGCGCGCACGTCGTACGGCGGGGCGAGCGGATCGGGCCCGTCCCGCCACGCCCCGTACCGGAATCGGTTCCCACTCATCAGATCTAGCTCCCGTAGAGGGTCCGGCCGTCGTCGGTCAGCTCCTTGGCCAGCCGGCGGGTGAGGTGCAGCCCCTCGAGGACGAACTCGACACCGGCCGCCGCCTGCCCCGGGGTGGGCGCGTCGCCGAGCCCGAGCCGGTCGAGCACCTTGGCCAGGCCCGGCACGGTGCCGATCTGACCGAGCAGCTCCTCGGCCGAGACCAGGTCACCGGTCTCGATGATCGCGCCCTCGGCGACCAGGTCGGTGAAGCCGGAGAGGTCCAGCCCCGCCAGGCGGGCCCGGAACGTCTCGGCGGTGGCGACCCGCAGCAGGTGGCCGAGCACCTCGGTCTCCCGGCCCTCCTCGCCGCTGTCGAACTCGACCTTGCCGCGCAGCGTCGAGGTGACCGAGACGGTGTCGCAGATGCGTGCGACCGCCTCACGCTCGTTGCGCAGCCCCGAGCGGCGCAGCGCGGACGCCGCCACGGTCTCGGCGGCGGCGATCGCGAACCGGGCGGACACACCCGAGCGCTGATCCACGGCCGGCGACTCCCGCACCGCGCGGGCGTAGCGGGCGAGCGTCTCGACCAGGTGGTCCGGCACCGCCGCGGCCAGCGCCGCCTCCTGCCGGATCAGCTCGATCTCCAGCTCGACCTCGAGCGGGTAGTGGGTGCGGATCTCCGCGCCGAACCGGTCCTTGAGCGGGGTGATGATGCGTCCGCGGTTGGTGTAGTCC
>NZ_JBFAZH010001281.1:0-2088 GCF_040681735.1 Actinoplanes sp. NPDC051633
GTCCGGCCCAGCGGGGTGAACGTCGGGTTCGCCGTGCCGAGGTTGGTGCCGAGCAGGGGCAGCCGCTGCTTGACGCTCTCCCGGAACGCCGCCTCCCACTCCGCCGGCGGATCCTCGGCCGGGAACTCGATGCGGTTGCCGGTCAGCGCCGCGGCGATGACGTTGGCGTCGAGGAAGTAGTCGTAGAGCTCGGTGTCGCCGATCGAGCCGCAGTACGGCATGGCTCCGGCGAACGTGTGCCGGTACTTCTCGACGGCGACGGCCGTGATGTGCCCGCCCATCGACGCGCCGGTCATGTACACGCTCGACGCGGCGGTGCCGGTGACCGCGGCGAAGGTGCCGATCAGGGCCTGCGAGTCCCGTACGCCCTGGGCGACGTCGTACCCGTTGGTCTGGTAGCTGGAGGCCGCCCACGCGAAGCCCCGGGCGATGTAGTGAGCGCGCAGCGCGCCCGGGTTGTCGACGTAGACGGTGGTGCCCTGCCCGCGGTACCCGTGCGCGTAGAGGACGAGCTCGCCGTTCCAGTCGAGCGGCTTCTCGATGCGGTAGGCAGCACCGTCGGCGATCCCGGTGTGCACGGTGCTGATCGGCGCGCCGGCCGCGTCGATCAGCGGCACGAACGGCGCCCCGGTCAACTCACAGCGGGGGTCGGCGACCGTGTAACCGGGCTGGGTGGTGCTCGGCACCGGCGGCAGCGGGCACGAAGCGACCGGCGGTTCCGCGTGGGCGGCGGCCGGGGCGACGAGCAGGGCGGCGAGCAGGGCAAAGGCAGCGGCGAACCGGCCGGCGCGGAACGTGTCCATGTGTTTTCCCTCCGTCGCGAGTGGAAGACACCGCCGCCCGGGTGTCAAGAGGAGGAGCGCAGAGCTGGCGATATCGCCGATGCCCGCGCCGCCAACGCGGCGTACCCGGCCGGGTTGAGGTGCAGATGGTCGCCGGTGTCGAAGGCCGGATCGAGCCGCCGTGGCAGCGCCGGGTCGCGGACCGCGGCGTCGAAGTCGACCACGCGGTCGAAGATCCGGCGCAGCGCGGCGTTCACGTCGCGTCGTGACCGGTCGCGGAGACCATCCGGATCGTCGTACCCCTCGTGACCGCCGAACGGCGTGATCGTGGCGCCGACGACCGGGATCCCCACCGCGTGCGCCCGCAGGACGACCTGCCGGTAGGCGGCCAGCAGGTCGTCCACGACCTGCCGCTGGGCGGCCGGCGTGGCGGGCGCCGTCCCGATGTCGTTCACGCCCTCGAAGAGCAGCAGCCGGTCGGCCCCGCTGGTGGCCAGCACGTCGCGGTCGAGGCGGGCGAGCACGTTCGGGCCGAGGCCGTCGTTCAGCACCCGGTTGCCGCCCGCCGCCTGGTTCAGCACCGCCGTCCGCGGCCGCAGGGCGAAGAGCTGGTCGGGCCAGCGGTCGTTGCCGTTGGTCGTCGAACCACGGCCGTCGGTCAGCGAGTCGCCGACGACCACCAGCCCGGACGCCGCCGCCTCCACCTCCACGCCGCTGATCAGGTACCAGTGGTCGACCGGGGTGGCGCCGGGCAGGTCGGCCGCGCGGTGTGCGTCACCGTTGACGAGGTACGACGTGGTCCGCGAGCCCGGATGCGAGGTCAGGGCCGTCCCCGCCTGTCCATCGGCCAGATACAGCGAGATCGACAGGTTGGCGCCGGGCGGCAGCGCGAGGGCGACCGGGTCGGACACCATCAGAGCGCCGACCGGCACCACGACCGACGCCCGGCCGCCGAACGTCAGCGGCCGCAGCCGGGACGCGCCGGAGACGCCGGCTTTCCCCCCGGCGGGCAGGCCCACGGCCGCGGCCGTGATCGGCAGCGGCGAGCCGCCGAAGGCGTTGGACACGCGCACCCGCAGCCGCGGTCCCCCGACGGTGAGGTGGACCGTCTGCCGCAGCGTCGTGTCGGCCAGCACCGAGTCCGGGCCGGTGAACGGCGCCGGCGGCAGATTGCCCGGCTCGGTCAGCTGCGGCATGGCGGTCCAGGTGTGCATCCAGCGCCGCCCGGACGACCCGTTGGACGACCCGTTGTAACGATTTTTGTTTTCTAATTTCTGCAACTTTTGATTTGTTCATACTCATAAAC
>NZ_JBFAZH010001282.1:0-2081 GCF_040681735.1 Actinoplanes sp. NPDC051633
GCTCGGCAATGGCCCGGTCGTGCTGCTGCCGCCGTCTGATCACCAACTCGGCGGCACAGGACGTACCCAACTCGCGGTCGAGTATGCCTATCGCTACGCCGACACGTACGAACTGGTGTGGTGGATTCCCGCCGAGCAGACCGCCGGGATGCGGGCCGCGCTGGTCGGGCTCGCGCAGCGCCTCGGTCTGCCGGAGGCCCGGGACGTCAACCGGACGCTGGGTGCGGTCCGCGACGCGCTGAGCCGCGGGGAGCCGTACCGCAACTGGCTGGTCGTCTTCGAGAACGCGAACCGCCCCGAGGACATCAAGCCGTACCTGCCCAGCGGCGCCGGCCACGTGCTGGTCACCTCCCGGAACCCGCGCTGGACCTCGGAGATCGCCCAGGTCGCGCCGGTTCCGGTCTTCGATCGGGCGGACAGCGTCGACTTCCTGAACCGGCGGCTGCCGTCGCCGGACGGCGCCGACGAGCTCGCCGAGCGGCTCGAGGACGTGCCGATGGCGCTCGCGCTGGCCGCCGCCGTCCGGTCCGCGACGGGGTGGTCCACCGAGGACTATCTGCGGCGCCACCGGGAACGGTCGGCGACGCTCTCCTTTCCCACGCCGGTCCGCACCGCCTGGGGCCTGGCCTCGGACGCCTTGAGGTCGGCGTCGCCGGCCGCCGCCGAGTTGCTCGAGCTGTGCGCCTTCCTGGGCAGTGCGCCGGTTTCCTGGCAGCTGCTGTGGGCGGCGCGTGGGCTGGATCTGCCACCCGAGTTGGCCGGGACGTTGCGCCTCGAGCGTCGCCTGCGCGCCGCGATGCGCCTGATCGGACGGTACGGTCTGGCCGGCCTCGACCCGTCCGGCGAGCGGCTGATCGTGCACCCGCTGATCCGCGGCATGATCGGCCAGGAGCTCAGCTCCGAGCGGCACGCCGCCCAGCTGCGCGCCGTCCGGGGCATGCTGGCCGCCGCCGACCCCGGCGAGCCCGACGCACCCACCACCTGGGCCCGGTACGCCGAGATCGTCCCCCACCTGGTCCACTCCGACGTGCTCGGCGGCGACGCCGAGGAGACCCGCCAGCTCGCCGTCCACTGCGTTCGCTTCCTCTACTCCAGCGGCGACTACGACTCCAGCCGCGATCTGGCGGCGCAGGCCGTGGCGCGCTGGGGCGGTGGTGGTGGGGCTGCGGATGGCGAGACTACGGAGCCGGACGACCAGATGCTGCTGATGTCCTTCCATCTGGCCAACGCCCTGCGCGCGGTGGGCCGGATCGGCGACGCCCGCCTGCTCAACGCGCGCACCCTGCGCCGCCAGCGCGAGGTGCTCGGCGGCGACGACGAGAGCACCCTGGCCACGGCCAACAGCGTCGGCGCCGACCTGCGCATGCAGGGCCACTTCGAGCAGGCCCGGCAGCTCGACGCGGACAACCTGGTGCGCTACCGCCGGCTCTACGGCGAGAGCTACCCGACCGCCCTGCGCTGCGCCAACAACCTGGCCGCCGACCTGCGTCTGCTCGGCGACTTCCGCGGGGCACGGGCGCTGGACGAGCAGACCCTGCGGCATCGGCAGGTGGTGCTGGTCGAGAACCATCCCGAGATCGTGTCGTCGCGGGGCGCGCTCGGCTTCGATCTGATCGGGCTGGGCGACTACACCGCGGCCTCGGAGGTGCTCGCCGGGCCGTACACGCTGGACGCCGACCACCCGATGATGTTGCTGCTGCGCCGGTTCGTGGCGGTCGCGGCGCGCCGGCGCGGGCAGGCACACGCCCGCAAACTGGCCGAGGCGAACGTGGCCCGGCTGCGGCAGAAGTTCGGCGACCTCAACCCGGAGACGCTCGGCGGCACGGTGTCACTGGCCAACTGCGCCCGGGCGGAGGGCGACCTGGACGCGGCGCACCGGCTGCTCGAGCGCGCGGTGGCCCGGTTCCACGCCGTGCTGGGCGACGAGCACCCGTTCACGCTGGCCGCGGCGGCGAACCTGGCCGGGGTGGTGCGCGCGAGCGGGCGCTTCGCCGAGGCACGGACCATCGACAGCGAGGCGCTGGGCGGGCTGCGGCGCAGCGTCGGCCCCGACCACCCGTTCACCCTGGCCTGCGCGAACG
>NZ_JBFAZH010001283.1:0-2079 GCF_040681735.1 Actinoplanes sp. NPDC051633
GTCGCCGTCGCTGATCCACCGTTCCGAGGAGCGGGTGGGCATGGTGACGCCGATCAGCGCGCCGGCGTTGTTCGTGCCGCTGGACGCCTGCTGGTCGACGGTCTTCTCACTGGAACCGCACGCGGCCATGGAGACCGCGAGAACGGCCGCCGAGGCCACCGCGGCCACACGGGTGTATCGCATATGAGAGCTCCTCTTGTTTTCCGGTGAGTGTGCAATTTACAGGGAACGGGAAAGCCGGTAATAGGCGGCATTCCAGCGAATACGGTCAGCGAACGCGTCGGTACTCGTCGTGGAGTCGATCAGCAGCAGCTCGGTCTCGAGCATCGTGGCGAAGTCGCGCAAGGTCGCGGAGTCCACGGCCCCGGACAGCACCGTGTGGTGCGGGCCGCCGGCGGTCAGCCAGCACTCGGCGGAGGTGGACAGCGACGGCTTCGGCTTCCACACCGCCCGGGCGACCGGCAGCCTGGGCAGCGGCTCGTCCGGCGCGGTCACCTCGATCTCGTTGGCGACCATGCGGAACCGGTCGCCCATGTCGGTGAGGCCGATCACCACGGCCGGGCCGGGCGCGGCGTCGAAGACCAGCCGGACCGGGTCCTCGCGGTTGCCGATGCCCAGCGGGTGGATCTCGGCGCGCGGGCGGGCGACCGCGATGCTCGGGCAGACCTCGAGCATGTGCGCGCCGAGGATCTTCGGCTCGCCGGGCCCGAAGTGGTATGTGTAGTCCTCCATGAACGAGGTCGGGCCGCCCGGCACCATCGCCTTGATCGTCGCCAGCAGCGCGGACGTCTTCCAGTCGCCCTCGCCGCCGAAGCCGTAGCCGTCGGCCATCAGCCGCTGCACGGCCATGCCGGGGAGCTGCCGGAGCCCGCCGAGGTCCTCGAAGTTCGTGGTGAACGCGCCGAAGCCGCCCTCGGTGAGGAAGCGGCGCAGGCCGGCCTCGATCCGGGCGGAGTAGCGCAGGGAGTCGTGCCGGTCGCCGCCCTTGGCCAGCTCCGGCGCCAGCTCGTACGCGTCCGCGTACTGCCCGACGAGCGCGTCGACCTCGTCCTCGCCGGTCGCGTCGACGAGCTCGACCAGGTCGTTCACCCCGTACGTGTTGACCGAGACGCCGAACCGCAGCTCCGCCTCGACCTTGTCGCCCTCGGTCACCGCCACGTCGCGCATGTTGTCGCCGAACCGCGCCAGCTTGAGATTGCGCAGGTGCAGCACGCCCGCAGCCGCCCGCGCCCACTGGTTGATGCGCGCCACGACAGCGGGGTCGGATGCGTGCCCGGCCACCGTCTTGCGGGCCACCCCGAGTCGCGCCTGCACGAACCCGAACTCGCGATCGCCGTGCGCCGCCTGGTTGAGGTTCATGAAGTCCATGTCGATGGACTCCCAGGGCAGCGACTCGTTGAGCTGGGTGTGCAGGTGCAGCAGCGGCTTGCGCAGCGCGTCCAGGCCGGTGATCCACATCTTGGCCGGGGAGAACGTGTGCATCCAGGCGATCACGCCGAGGCAGGACGGGTCCGCGTTCGCCTCGAGCATTACCTGCTTGATCGCCGAGCTGCTGGTCAGCACCGGCCGCCACACCAGCTCCGCCTCGAGCCCGCCGGCCAGGGTCCGCTGGATCTGCTGGGACTGGTCGGCGACCTGGTCGAGGGTGTCCTGGCCGTAGAGGCCCTGGCTGCCGGTGAGGAACCAGATCTGGGGTTTCACGCTCGTGGCTCCTGTCCGTAGACGTTCTGGTAGCGGTCGTACAGGCTGTCGATGTGGTGCTGCTCGATCGGCAGCGGCGGGCCGAGCTGACGGGCGATGTGCACGGTGCGGGCGACGTCCTCGAGCAGAACCGCGGACTTCACCGCGGCCTCGGCGTCCTTGCCGACGGTGAACGGGCCGTGGCTGCGCATCAGCACCGCGGTGGAGCGGCTGCGGGCCAGGGTCTCGACGATGCCGCGGCCGATCGAGTCGTCCCCGATCAGCGCGAACGGCCCGACCGGGATGTCCCCGCCGAACTCGTCGGCCATCATGGTCAGCACGCACGGGATCGCCTCGCCGCGCGCCGACCACGCGGTGGCGTAGGTCGAGTGGGTGTGC
>NZ_JBFAZH010001284.1:0-2076 GCF_040681735.1 Actinoplanes sp. NPDC051633
CCACCGCGATCGACGCCGGCCCGAAGGGGCGGGACGACGCCTACGGATACGGCCGGGTGGATGTGGTCGCGGCCCTCACCGCGGACGTACCGCCGGCTCCCGCCGAGAGCGCCGCGTCCTCCCAGGCGGCCGCGACGCCGGCCGACCCCGGCGACGACTCCGACCCGCGGGCATTTGCGCGGACGGTGCCTCTGCTGCTCGGCCTCGGCGCCGCAGGCATCGTGCTCATCATCGGCGCTGTCGTATTGATCGCGATGGCCCGGCGTAGGCGGGAAGGGTGACACCGGGGCGTGCAATGCCGGAGCGAAGGATGGGCGATAGGTGACCGGGCGACCGAGAACCCCGCACGGGGGTGGCGACGACGGAGGCGGTACGCCGCCACGCCGTCCCGATGACGGGTCCGGCGCTTCGCCTCGGCCTCGTGATGCATCCAGTGTCGGCGGGGCGCAGGACGCGACTGCTTCGATGGCACGGACCGGGCGGCCGAGTGGCAACCAGGCGCGCGAAACCACCCACGACAACTCAGCTCCACCGCAGGCGCACCCCGACGACGTCGCGCTGGCCGAGGTGATGAACCGCTATGACGCGCTCGGCGACGATCCGCCTCGCTTCGACATCGCCTCCAACGATGCCGCCCACCCGGCCGCGCACACCGGGGAACGGCACGGGCCGGACGTCCCGTTACAGCGAGACCCGAGCGGCCGGACCATCGAGGGCCGGATCTACGGAGATCCGCCCTGGGACCGCGCCGAGAACTGGTCGTATCGGTGGACCGACCCGTCGACCATGAACCGCGCGGTCAACGACTACGTGCGGCGGAACTGGGAAGCGATCCGCAGTGATCTGGCCCTGAACGGCCGGCACCGCGGCAGCTTCGATGCCGGACATCAGGTCGGCGAGGGCTATTACAACAACGGGATGTACGGCGCCGGGCCGCAGGCTTCGCGCTACGCGACGACGAGCTTCGCGCAGGTCCGGATCCAGCTCGTGCCTGGTTCGAACCCGCCCGTCCCCTTCGTCGTGACCGCCTTCCCGTCCGGACTACTGTGAGGCGATGATGTCCGACCTGCCCGAACCCTTGCGCCGGCGGATGGCTGAGCTCGACGGGATGGCTCCGCTCGAGACCGTGCGTGCGTTCCTGCGTGGTGAGGTCGCGGACGCGGAAAGCCTTGACGAGATTCGGGCCGGCCTGCGCGGGCTGGCCCAGGTGACCACGCGGGGGATCCGCCACGATCTCACCGCCCTGGAGGCACTGCTCGCCGAGCCGCCGCCGGAACCGGGCGCATTGGCCCGGCTGGTCGCCGCCGACGGCAACTGGGTCCTCGATGAGTTCTCGGAGGAGCGGGCGGCGCGCTTCCTCGGCGAGCTGGCCGCATTGCTCCGCTCCGTGCTGGACGAGGTCGAGCCGTCCCGATCCTGAGGTCGCTCACTCGAAGAGCTTGAGGCCCCAGCCTGTGTCTGTGGTGGCGCCCGGGACGTTTGCCCTTCGGTAGGTCGTGTTGCCCCACCAGCAGAACGAACCCGTGTACCAGTAGCGGTTCTCCCAGCTGTACGGCGTGCCCTTCGGGACCGCGTGGAACATCATCGGGAAGGTCGGGCCGGCCGGCGGGCTGGCCGCGATGTCGCCGTTGAGCAGGACGAAAGTGTTGTGGCCCGGGCCGTTCACCGACACCGTCGGGTCCCAGCCGGCCATCATCGTGGCCCTGTTGGAGCCGAAGATGCAGCCGTTCGACTTGTACCAGTCCCAGACGTAGGTCGGGTCGCCGCCGGCGCGCAGCCGCAGGTCGGCGATGCAGTACTGGTCGCTCCAGCTGCCGTTCGCCGAATACACGATGTGCAGCTGGCCGTTGGGGTCGCGGATCGCCTCGGGGCCCTCGTTGATGAACGGGTTGCCGACGACCCGCTCCCACGGCTCGCGCGGCTGCGAGATGATGTACCGCGGGCCGGACGCGGCCGACGGCGTTGCCATCCGCGCGATGTAGAGGTTCTGCTCGATGTTGGTGTCGCCCGCCCAGCCGGACCAGACGAACCAGCGCTGCCCGTTGAACGTGAACATCGTGCCGTCGATGGCGAACT
>NZ_JBFAZH010001285.1:0-2074 GCF_040681735.1 Actinoplanes sp. NPDC051633
GTGACGACCAGGACGCCGAGCAGCACCGCGGAGAAGACCGCCGCGCCGTAGTCCAGCCCGCGAACCAGATGCAGCACGACGCCGGCGCCGGCCACCACCACGGCGACCTGCCACGCACGGTGTTTACTCCGGCGGAGCCCGGCTCCGAGATAGATCAGCAGCAGTCCGGCCGCCGTCGTCGCCGCGCGGGCGGTGAGGATCCCGGCGACCGGCATGAGCTCGGCGAGTGCCGCCATCCGGCCATGTCGTGGTGGCAGCAGACCGGTCAGGATGTTCACCATGCCCGCGAGTTGCACCAGGCGGGCGACCGCCGCGCGCGACATCGGCGGCCGGGCTCGCCAGACCTCGGTCCCGGCGTCGGCCGGGACGAGTTGCTGTATCATGCCGCTATCGTCTGTGCGAGCCCTTGACTTTGTCGCAAAGCCCGCTGTGAGTCGCCTGGACGCGGATCGACACCGGTCTCGCCGGGCGTGCGTGGACTCCGTGCGGTGCGGGTACATCGCTGGTCATGACTACCGAGCCGGTCACCGTTCAAGGGCGGTACCGGCTCGGCCGCCTCCTGGGCGCCGGCGGGATGGGACGGGTGTGGCTCGCCCGCGACCAGACCCTCGATCGTGATGTCGCGGTCAAGGAGATCCTCCTGCCCGACGAGCTGCTCGAGGCCGACCGGGAAGCGTTGCGCAGGCACATGCTGCGCGAGGGCCGCGCGAGTGCCCGGCTCAGCCATCCCAACGTGGCCCGCGTCTACGACGCGTTCGAGTCGGCCGGCCGCGCGTGGATCATCATGGAGTACGTGCCGTCGCGTTCGCTGCAGGAGGTCATCAGCCAGGACGGGCCGCTGCCACCGGAGCGCGCCGCGCGGGTCGGGCTGGAGGTTCTCGCCGCGTTGACCACGGCACACGCGGCGGGCGTACGCCATCGCGACGTCAAGCCCGCCAACGTTCTGATCGGTCACGACGGCCGGGTGGTGCTCACCGACTTCGGCGTCGCCGCGGTCGACGGCGAGAGCATCTCGACCAGCTCCGGTCTCGTGGTGGGCTCACCGCAGTACATGTCCCCGGAACGGATCCGCGACGGTGAAGCCCATGCGGCCGGCGACCTGTGGTCTCTCGGCGCCACCCTGTACGCGGCGGTCGAGGGCCGTCCGCCGTACCAGCGGGCCTCGGTGATGGAGACGATCACCGCGATCGCCGCCGACGAGCCCGAGCCGCCGCACCGGGCCGGACCGCTGCGGCCCACCCTGGACGGATTGTTGCGCAAGGACCCGGCCGAGCGGATCGACGCGGCCGAGGCGGAGCGGCGGCTGAGCGCGGCACTGGCCGAAGGCTCGGCGGCCGTCAGCAGCACAATCCCGGAGGAACCCGAGCCCTCCGCCCCGGCCGAAGGCCCAGCGGCCGGTGATGACCCGGCCCCGGGTTCTCCGCCCTTGCCGAAGGCTCAGCGGCCGGAAGCGGCACAGCCCCCGGGTCGGGCGCCATCCGCGGACGGCCGCCGGCGGCGGGTCTGGCTCACCGCCGCGGCCTGCGCACTGGTCGTGCTTGTCGCCGGTGTCGTGTGGGCGGTGTTGCGGCCGGACGACCGGGCGTCGAACAGCCGTGCCCAGCCGAGCGCGGCTCCCGCCGCCACGCCGCCGACGCCGTCGTCGGACCCGTCCGAGCCGTCCGGGTCGTCCGGGGCCGGGTCCGGGTCTTCCGGGTCCGGGTCCTCCGGGTCCGCCGGGCCGTCCTCCCCCGCTACCTCCGCGCCGGTTTCGGCCACCGCCACCGGGCGTTCCCGGCCGCCGCTGCCGGGCGGATGGATCGACCATCGCGATCCGACCGGCTTCTCGGTCTACGTACCCGAGGGCTGGTCGCGATCGAAGGAGGGGTCGATCGTGTACTTCCGCTCGAAGGGACGGGTCCTGGGCATCGACCAGACGCGCGAGCCGCAGTGGAATCCGGTCGCCGACTGGCGGGGAAAGGCGACCTATCGGGTACGCCGCGGCGACTTCCCGCGGTACGACGAGGTCCACATCCGGGAGGTGGACTACTTCCTGAAGGCCGCGGACTGGGAGTTCACCTTCACCCGCTCACAC
>NZ_JBFAZH010001286.1:0-2072 GCF_040681735.1 Actinoplanes sp. NPDC051633
TGTGGACCCTCGGCGAGATCGGCATCGCGGTCATGTTCGGCGCCACCTTCGCCGATCTCGCGCCGGCCGACCTGCGCGGCCGGTACATGGGCGTCGCGTCCACCACCTGGAGCCTGGGCGCCGTGCTCGGACCACTGCTGGGCACCGCCCTGCTCGACCACGCCGGGCGAACCGCGCTGTGGGTGGCGTGCTCGGCGGCCGGGCTCGTGCTGTGCGCCGCGCAGCTGGCGGTCGCCCCGGCACTGCGCCGCCGCCGGTCCGGCCCGAATCGCTGAACCATCGGCACTCGAAGAGCACTCGAAGAGAGGAAGTACAGCCATGACCACCATGACCGACAACGAATGGCGAACCTTCGTCACAGCGGGAGCGAGGCTTGCCCACATCGCCCTCGCCCGCCCCGACGGGCGCCCCCACGTCACCCCGGTCTGCTTCGTCCTCGACGGCGACGAGCTCGCCTTCGCGTTGTCCCCGGGCAGCGTCAAAGGCAAGAGCCTGGCCCGCGATCGGCGCATCGCGGTCTGCGTCAGCGACGAGCGGCAGCCCTACAGCTTCGTCACCATCGAAGGTGAAGCACAGCTCTCCGCCGAACCGGACCTGGTCAGGCACATCGGCATGGGCATCGCCGCTCGCTACTACCCGGACCAGCCCGCGGCGGACGTGGCGGAATCGTTCGTACAGGCGGGCTTCACCGCGGTCCGGATCAGCAGCACCAACGTCATCGCCCGGTCCGGCCTCGGCTGATCCCTCACTCCTCCCAGACGTCGACCCTGGGGAGACCTCTGGAGTCGCGGGCGGCGTCCACGATGCGCTGGACCAGGGCCGTCTTGGCGCGGGTGTACGAGTCGCCCTCGTGGGTGGCGCCGGCCAGCGTGCGCTTCAGCTCGGCGTACGCGTCCCGGTCCGCCGGGTGTTCGCGGAGGTGGTCGCGGAACAGGCGCTGATTGCGGGTGTCCCAGGAGGAGGCCAGGACCACGTGCAGGTGGTAGCCGATCTCGGGGCCGTACCGCTTGAACGACAGGCGCTGCGGCATCTGGAACTCCATGCGCCGGTAGCCCAGCGCCACCACCGCCTCCTCGGCCGCCGGATCGTCCAGCGTCTGCGCCGCGGCCATCAGGTCGATGATCGGTTTGGCGGCCAGGCCGGGCACCGACGTGCTGCCGATGTGCTCGATGACCGTCAGCCAGCCGCCGGCCGCGGTGGTCAGCTCGTCGATGGCCCGCCGGGCGTGCTCCGGCCACGCCGGGTCGTACTCGTGCACCTCGATCGCCACGCCGCGACCTTAACCCTCTCGCCCGCACCGTTCGAGTGATCGGTGCGGGCGGAACGCCGGCGGCGCGGCGTGTCCTGGACCCGCATGACCCATCGAGCCTATCGTGTGAGTAGGAATTAGGCGGAGGGTGGCGAGGTAGCGTGATGCGGCAGACGGTGGCGGTGGTCGGCGGCGGGTGTTCCGGTGTGCTGGCGGCTCGGGAGCTGCTGCGGCGGCCCGGCGTCGAGGTGCTGATCATCGAGCCGGGCGAGGTGGGCGGGGGAGTCGCTTACGGGGCGGCACAGCCGTGGCACCTGCTCAACTCGCGCGCCGGTGCGATGAGCGCCGACCCGGGCGACCCCGGCCACTTCGCGCGCTGGGCGGGTGTGAGCCCGCAGGAGTTCGTGCCGCGCCCGCTCTACGCGCGTTACCTACGCTCGGTCCTCGACGAGGCCTTCGCCGCCCACCCGGGCCGTTTGCGGGTCATCAAGGAACGCGCCGTCACCGTGCGACCGTCGCCGGCCGGGGTCGTGCTGGCGGACGGACAGGTGGTCCCGGCCGACCACGTGGTGCTGGCCGTCGGAAATCCGGCGGGGGCGCAGCCGGGGAACCTGACGCCCGAGGTGCGGGAGCACGCCGGCTACGTCGCCGATCCCTGGCGGACCGGCGCTCTCGAAGCGCTGCCCGCCGACCGGCCCGTGCTGCTCATCGGCACCGGGCTGACCGCCGTCGACGTGGCGCTCACGCTGACCGCCGCCGGCCGCACCGCGCCCGTCGTCGCCGTCAGCCGGCGCGGGCTTCTGCCGCTCACCCACACGGTCAC
>NZ_JBFAZH010001287.1:0-2072 GCF_040681735.1 Actinoplanes sp. NPDC051633
GCCGAGCGCAAGCTGCGCGACAAGGTGCTGCACTACCGCATCAACGACGGCGCCGAGCGCACCGGGGCGGTGCAGCTCTGGGACGGCGGCGAACGCTACGGCGGCACGCACAACAAGTACTACGCCGAGTTCCGCGGCACGGTCCGCGGGCAGAAGCCGGGCGACAAGGTGACCGTCTGGTTCACCGCGACGGGCGCCCAGCCGAGCACGCCGTTCACCTACACGGTGTCCAACGACATCGGCGGTGACGTGCTGGTGCTGGCGGCCGAGGACACCACCGGCATCTCGCCGGTGCAGGGTGTCGCGTCCGCCAAGTACGCCGACGAGCACGTGGCCGCGATCGAGGCGGCCGGGCGCACCGCCGACGTGTACGACATGGACCTCAACGGCCGGAGGGTGCCGCACCCGCTGGGTGTGCTGTCGCACTACAAGGCCGTGGTCTGGGAGACCGGCGACGACGTGATCCCGCGCGCCACCGGGCAGGCCACCGGCACGGCCTCGCGCAACGCGTGGCAGATCGAGCTGGCGGTCCGCGACTACCTCAACGAGGGCGGCAAGCTCATCTACGGCGGCAAGTACGCCGGGTACGCCAACGGCACCAACGGGTCGTACCGCTACCAGCCCGACCCGGCGAAGCCGGAATGCGCGGTCAGCACCGACCCCACCTGTCTGCAGCTGTTCAACGACTTCGAGCAGTACTGGCTCGGCGCGTGGACGTACGTGGACGACGGCGGCACCGGCGCCGAGGGGCCGTACCCGCTGATCGGCGAGGCCGGACGGTTCGAGGGCTTCTCCGGGACGCTGAACGCGCCCGGGTCGGCCGGCAACCAGGACCACACCGGGGCGTTCCTGTCCACCTCCAGCTTCCTGCCGGTGGACCAGTTCCCGCAGTTCGCCAGCGAGGCTCCGATCGACTGGGTGCTGCCGGGCGCGGCGCCGTTCGACCCGTACGAGGGTGACTGGTACCTGTGGAGCGGGCAGGCGGACGCCACGTACAAGCGGCTCACGAAGACGGTCGACCTGAGCGCGGCCACCGCCGGCCGGCTCAAGTTCAACGTGTCGCACGACATCGAGACGGACTGGGACTACATGTTCGTCGAGGCGCACACGGTGGGCGCGGACGACTGGACCACGCTGCCGGAGGCCGGTGGGCACACCGGCACGGGCACGGGGGAGAGCTGCCCCGAGGGCATCCAGGGGCTGCACCCGTTCCTGACCCACTACCAGGGCGCGGACTGCTCGGCGACCGGCACCACGGGCACGTGGAACGCGATCACCGGCGCGAGCAACGGCTGGCAGGAGTACGACTTCGACCTGTCCGCGTACGCGGGCAAGCAGGTCGAGGTGTCGATCACCTACATGTCCGACTGGGGCACTCAGGGCCTCGGCGTCTTCCTCGACAACGTGCGGGTCGAGAAGGGCGGTGCCGTCGCCGAGCAGACCTCGTTCGAGGACGGCTTCGGCGGTTGGACGGCGGCAGCCCCGCCGGCCGGGTCCAACCCGAACGCGAACACCTGGAGCCGGAGCCAGAAGGCGTTCGACAACGGCGCCGCGACCACGACGAAGGACACGGTGTACCTGGGCTTCGGGCTCGAGGGCCTGCCCCAGGCACAGCGTGTCGACCTCGTGAAGCGGGCGTTCCGCCACCTCGGGGTTCGTTAGTCAGAAATACCCTTTTAGTAAGGGTGCATGCCCCAGGATGGGCCGGGTGCGACACATCCGGCCCATCCTGGCGGCGTTCCTCTCCGTCCTGCTCCTGCCCCTGCCGGCCGTCGCCGCGGCGAAACTGCGATGGCTGCCCTGCGAGGACGACGCCACCGCCCAGTGCACGACGTTGCCCGTTCCGGTGGACGGCGACCGGGCCGGTTCGAAGATCGGCATCGCCGTCGCCCGGCGGCCGGCGGCCCGCCCGGATCTGCGGATCGGCGTCCTCATCGTCAACCCCGGCGGTCCCGGCGGCAGCGGCGTCGACATGGCCCTGAACGCCGCCTCCTTCTTCAGCTCGCAGATCCGCGCCCGCTTCGACATCGTCGGCTTCGACCCGCGCGGCATCGGCCGCAGCGCGCCGGTGG
>NZ_JBFAZH010001288.1:0-2070 GCF_040681735.1 Actinoplanes sp. NPDC051633
ATCAGCTGCTCGAGCAGTTCTCGGCGACCTATGTGGAGTTGCGGGACGGCACGGTCGAGGACGCCCGCGAGACGGTGCGCGCGCTCGCCACCACCCACGGGCTGGTGCTCGTGGTCGGCGTGCCCGGTCTGCTGGTGCCACTCGGGACGGCCGGGTGGACGCTGCGGACGCTCGCCTCGGCCCTGTCCGCGCCGGTGATCGTGGTAAGTGACGATCTGGCGCAGGCCACGCTGGCGCTGGGCGCGCTCGAGGGGCACACCGCGGCGGTGCTGGCCGTCGGCGACGATCTCGAGGAGCTGCCGGTGCGGGCCGCCGGGCGGGTGCCGCCCGCCGACTCCGACGACTTCGCGGCGGCCGCTCGGGACGCACTCGATCCGCTGCTGCACGCGACATCCGGCGTGGTGCCGGCCGAGCCGCCGAGGCCGTCCGGCGGCCACCGCGTCGTGTTCGCGTTGCTCGGCGTCTTCCTGGCGATGGCGGTGGTGGTCGTGGGGATCGCGTACCTCAACCGAGCCCCCGACCCGCTCCGGGGGACGGGCGTCACGCCACGCCCCGTCGTGGTCTTCACCCCGGCGCCGGAAGCGCCGGAGGTGACGGGGCCGCGGCCGGTCAGCCAGATGTGCCCCGAGTTCCGCGGCCAGGTCAAGCCCACGACGCCGGAGCCGGCCACCACCGCACGGGTCAACGCCGCCTGGAAACGGATCGAGACGTGGCTCGCGGCGAAGGCGCCGAAGGACGCGCGTACGCTGCGGCCCCCGGCCAAGGCCGGCGCGATCGTCGACCTGCAGCGGCGCATGTCAGTGGCTTTTCCGGCGGATCTGGTGGCCTCGCTGCTGCGGCACGACGGCGTGCAGGGCGGCGGGTTCGAGCTGCCGTTCTTCTTCTGGCCGATTCCGGTCGACGGCATCGCCGATCATTGGCTGTCCACCTGCACGGTGCTCGCGCACAACGGCGGCGCGGACACCAGCGAGTGGTGGGACAAGGCGTACGTGCCGTTCGCGAGCTCGGGCGACGGCGGCTACCTGTTCGTGGATCAGCGTCCGCGATGGGGCAACGGGCGGGTCGGCGAGTTCTACAACGAGGACGGCGTCAAGTTCGAGGGATGGCCGCCGACGGTTGCGGACCTGCTGGAGGAGACGGCGCTGTCGCTGGAGAGCGGCCGGCCGTTCCGCGACCGGTTCCGGCCGCGCGTCAAGGACGGGAGCCTCGAGTGGGTGGTGCTGCTAGGCCGGTGACCAGACCACCAGGCCGAGGCACATCTCGTCGCTGGTCCCCTCGCCCCAGACCACGTAACGCGGCGGCAGCTCACGCAGTTGCGGCAGCTTGGCGCGCAGCGAGGCGTCGTGGGTGCAGGTCACCCGCAGCGTGTCACCCGGCTTGACCGCCACCGGCTTCGCCAGCGGAAGGACGGCCTGCTCGTCGAAGTCGTAGTCGGGCACGTCGAGCAGCCGTCGCTTTCCGTTGAGGTCGACCGTGATCGAGCGGCCGAGCATGTGCATGTGACCGCCGACGGCGTGGACGGTGCCGGCCCGGTCGACGGTGTAGTCGCAGTGCTGCGTCGTGCCCGCCTGCCCGCCGCAGCGCCGGGTGAGGCCCTCGACCGTCTGCTCCGCCTGCGGGCCGAAGCGCTTGCCGACGTCCTCGATCGCGGCGGCGCGGTCGCACAACCGCCCCTTCTCCCCGGTCGCGCACGGCAGCTCGACGGGCGCCGGGATGGTCATCGTGTCGAGCGGCGTCAGGTCGGTGCGTCCGGTGAGCCGCAGGCGGATGCCCGAACGGTCGGCGCCCTTCCCACCGAGCAGGTTGTAGTGCACCTGCATGACCATCTGGCTGCCGGCCGGCATCGGATATCCGGTGCCCGCAGGCAGGTCGTTCTCGCCGACGCCGGGCGCCCAGTGCGCGACCCAGGCCGCGTCGTCCGAGATGCCGGCGTTGCCGAAGCAGGTCCATCCCTCGCCGTCGTCGGCGGCGTCCGTCCGGCGGGCCTCGGCGACCTCGTCGGGGCCGACCCGGAAGAAGATCGCGTGGTGCACGATCGCGGCGTTCTGCGGGAGGAACTGGTTGCCGGTC
>NZ_JBFAZH010001289.1:0-2067 GCF_040681735.1 Actinoplanes sp. NPDC051633
CCGGGCGCTGCCTCCCCGCGCCCCCGGGGCCCCCCCCGGCGGGGGGGGGGGGTGGGGGGCCCGCCCGCCTGGGGCCGGGCGCTTTGGAGCCCGCCGTGCCCGCCGGGCGGTGCCGGCCCCGGCCGCCCGCCCGTGCGGGCCGGCACGGGTTCACCGCCGCCCCCGACACGAGCTTCACACGCGTACGCGAAAAAGCTCTGGATCTGCTCGGCGACCTGGTGGAGCAGCACCTGGACACGGATGGCCTGTGGCGACTCGTCGAGGACGGCGCCCCCGCCGGGCTCCCGGCCCTGCCGCCCGGCGCGCCGTGACCGCGGAACGCTTCGCCGACCTCGCGGCTGCCGTCCGGGTGATGCTGCCGCGCCTGGGTGGCACCCGGCTGGTCGCGGTCGACGGACCCAGCGGGGCGGGCAAGACCTGGTTCGCGGAACGGCTCGGCGAGGCGACCGGCGCCCCCGTCGTGCACACCGACGACCTGCTGAACGGCTGGGACGACCAGTTCAGCTTCTGGCACCGGTTCGAGGAGTGCGTGCTGATGCCGCTGCGGACGGGCCGGCCGGCGCAGTATCGGCGCTACGACTGGCTGTGCGGGCGCTTCGGCGACGAGGTGGTGCGGGTGGATCCGGCCGAGTTGGTGATCGTCGAGGGGGTGTCGTCGGCGCGCGCCGCGATCCGGCCCGAGCTGAGCACGGCCGTCTTCGTGAGCGCGCCCGCCGAGTTGTGCGTCCAGCGGGTGCTGGAGCGCGACGGAGGACATGATGTTGCGTTCGCGGCGTACCTTGAGCGCTGGCGGCGTGCCGAGGAACGGCACTTCGCCGTGGACGACACCGCGGCCCACGCCGACCTGCTGGTCGACGGCGCGGTGGCCGGCGACGACGAGCAGTACGAAAGGCTCTGGCGCCGGCCGGTTGAGTAGGTCACGATCATTCGCGACGACCGCGAGGACGGGGTGGGGACGATGACGACCGAGGATGACAACCGCCCGATCCGGCGGAGGGTGACCCTCACCGGGATCAGCTCGCGGGCCTGGGAGCACCCCGCCGACCGCGGGGCGCTGACCGCCCTGCGCGAGCTGCGCGGCTTCGACGACGTGGTGAAGGCGTTCTTCGGCATGTGGAACGAGCGGGCGTTCCGGCTCGCCTTCCTGGCCAACGCGATCCGGGTCGACCACCGGCAGTACCCGCGGGTCTACCAGCGCTTCACCGAGGCCGCGACGACGCTCGACGTGGCGGAGCTGCCCAACCTGTTCGTCGCGCAGTCCCCGATGATCAACGGCCAGGCGATCGGCATCGACAAGCCGTTCATCGTGATCACCACGGCGGCGGTGGAGAAGCTCGACGACGACGAGCTGCGCGCCCTGCTGGGCCACGAGATCGGGCACGTGCGCAGCGGTCACGCGGTCTACAAGACGATCATGATGATTCTGACCAAGTGGGCGGCCAACCTGAGCTGGCTCCCGGTCGGGGCGATCGCGCTGCGGGCCATCATCGCGGCGATGTTCGAGTGGTGGCGCAAGGCCGAGCTGTCCGCCGACCGGGCCGGGCTGCTCGCCGGGCAGGACCCGTCGGCGTCGACCCGGCTGCTGATGAAACTGGCCGGCGGCGGCGACCTGAGCCAGATCGACACGGCCGCGTTCCTCGAGCAGGCGGCCGAGTACGAAGGCGGCGGCGACCTGCGCGACAGCTTCCTCAAGCTGGGCATGACCGCGTACAGCAGCCACCCGGTGCCGGTGGCCCGGGCCGCCGACCTGCGCAAGTGGATCGACTCGGGCGAATATGCGGCGATCCTCGGCGGGGACTACCCGCGGCGCGACGGCGACGGCAACGCCTCGGTCACCGAGGACGTCAAGGCGGCCGCCAACTCGTACCGGGAAACCTTCAACACCTCGCAGGACCCGCTGGTCGGGCTGCTGCGCAAGCTCGGCGACGGGGCTGCGGACCTGGCCGGGTCGGCCGCCCGCGGTGCCCGCAACTTCGGTTCGAAGGGCGCTCGCCGGGAGGATGACACACCCCCGGCATAAAGTCGGGGCATGACCCTCTCTGACGACGATCTGCGCGCCGCCGTGGC
>NZ_JBFAZH010001290.1:0-2065 GCF_040681735.1 Actinoplanes sp. NPDC051633
AGCCGCTACCGCAGCTCGAGGCGATGGTGGCGGCGCACCTACGCCGGCCGCGGGTGCATGTCCTGACCGTCCGGCTGCAGACCTACCCGTACGACCGGCCGGCCCTGACGACAGCGGGTCGCTACCTGGTCGGCGGTACCGCGGCCGACGAGGCCGGCCAAACGCTGACTTACGCCTTCTTCGTCAAAGTCGTCCAGGCCTGGCTGAGGTCACCGCTGTCCGCGGCGGTGCCCGAGCCGCTGCGCTCAGAGTTGGCACCGCTGATGCCCTGGCGGACCGAGCCGGACATCTACCGGGGTGAACTGGGCCGGCACCTGCCCGACGGGCTCAGTCTTCCGCACGCCTACCACGTCACCGACCTGGACGACGAGTCGGCGGCCGTCTGGCTCGACCGCGTGCCGGTACGCCAGGTCGAGTGGGACGTCGCCCGCCATCGACGCGCGGCCTACCTGCTGGGGCGACTGGCATCCAGCACGTCCGTCAAACCGTTCGCCGCGCACGTACCGATCGGCCGGACCGCCCGGCGGTTCGCGGAGCACTGGCTGGCCGTCAACGTCGTACCGGACCTCACCTCGGAAGACCTGTGGCGGCAGCCGAACGTGGCCGCGACATTCGACGCGCACCTGCGGCGCAGGATCCTGCGCGCGGCAGCCGCTCTGCCGGCGCTGGTCGACGAGCTGGAGTCCTTGCCCGCCACCACCGCGCACGGCGACGCCTGCACCGACAACCTGCTGCATACCCGGCTGAGCAACGACATCGTCCTGATCGACTTCGGCTTCTGGGGCACCGCGCCCGTGGGGTTCGACCTCGGCCAGCTGTTGCTGGGAGAGATCCAACTCGGGCGGCGTCCGGCGCGAGCGTTCCCGGAGCTGGAAGAGGCATGCCTACCGGCCTACGTCCAAGGCCTGCGTGACGAAGGGTGCACCACTCCGGTCCACCAGGTGCGGCGGGCACACGCCATCGCCATGACGATCTTCCACGCCATCCCGTCCATTCCGTACGAGCACCGGACCGCCGAGGCTGGGCCGGATCTGCTCCCGCTCTTCGCGAACCGGGCCGCGATGGCCGGGTTCATCCTCGACCTCCTCGATGCCACTCAGGGAGAAAGGCCCTGATCTTGGGCATCTACGCCATGATGGGTCTGGCTCTGGTTGCGGTCGGCCGCCGCGGTCTTGCCGATCAGCCGGCGCCGTCGACGGCCGGCGCCTCCGACGAGCCGGTGCGGACTGCGGCGTTCGCCGGCTGAGGTATTCGATTCAATCGTCCACTCCGTACATCGCACATAGGACGGCTGACGACATGACACTTGCCGTACCGCCACCGAGCGGGGAATTCGCCGTGGCTCGCGTCTCGCGGGATTGGACGGATACGCAGCGGACGGATCCCTACGCGGCCGATCCGTCCGAGCCGCGGTCGCTCGTGGCGTGGGTCTGGTATCCGCGGGATCGGACGCCCGACGCGCCGGCTGCCGACTACCTGCCACCGGCCTGGCGGCCCGCCGGGGACATGCTCGGGCTTCGTACCGAAGGGCTGCCGGCGAACAGCACCGACGGCGGGCCGGTGTCCGGCGCTCGCGCGGCGTACCCGGTGGTGCTCCTGTCCCCCAGCGGCTTCCCGCCGCTGCTGCTGTCGGCCATCGCCGAAGATCTGGCCAGTCACGGGTTCGTGGTCGTCGGCGTCAACCACACCTACGAGACCGCGGTGACGGTCTTCGCGGACGGCCGGACGATGGCGATGAATCCCGCCGCCATCGCCGGTGCGCTCGGTCCGCAGAGCGGGTCGTACCGGGAGGTGTTCGCGCGGCGGACCGACGTCTGCCGGTACAAGGCGGCGGACCTCGCGTTCGTGGCGGACCGCCTCGCCGATCTGGATGCCGATGATCCGCTGACCGGCCGGCTCGACCTGAGCCGGCTGACCGCGATCGGCCACTCATTCGGCGGCGCGGCCGCTCTGCAATGGTGCCGCGACGACCCGCGCTGCGTCGCCGCCGCGAACCTCGACGGCGCTCTGTGGTCCGAGGTCGGACGCAGCGGCCTCGCCCGACCGGTGCTCCAGCTGCTCGCGC
>NZ_JBFAZH010001291.1:0-2063 GCF_040681735.1 Actinoplanes sp. NPDC051633
ACCTCGAGGGTGCGCGCTCCCGGCGTACCCCCAAGAATGATCTTGCGAAGCGCCGAGTTGTTGTCGGTCTTGAGCTCCGCCAGCTTCTTCTCCGGGTTGGCCAGCGTCTCGATGAAGTAGGTGCCGTTCGGCACGTCGGTGATGTCGAACGACTGGCCGGGCCGCGACTGCGAGTACGTGTCACCGTTGCCGACGTCCAGCACCTCGCGGACGGCCACCGCGGTGTTGCCACCACAGGAGGTCGAGAGATCGTTGTTGCCGGGCCGCCACTTGGCGTTCGGGATCGTGTAGTCGACCGCGTCGGTGTTGGCGAGGCAGAACGCCTCCTTGCCGGACTTCTCGACCCGCTTGCGGTCCGAGGCGAGCAGGTTGTACTGCGCGAAGTCGGTGAAGTGCCAGTGCATGTGGCCCTCGCGCGCGTCCCACTCCATCGTCCCGGCGTTCACCGAGCCGACCTCGTTGCCGTCGGCGTCGTAGAAGTACTGGTACGCGTCCATCAGCTCGGTCCCGGTGCGCCGGAAGCCGTCCACCATCAGCGGCGAGGTGCCCGCGTTCCACACCGTGGCGCCGAAGTTCACGTACGTCTTGCCGTCCTCCTCCGAGAGGTCGATGCCCCAGGCCGGCAGCGACCGCAGGTCGGGACGCGGCCCGGCCTTCGGCGCCTTGGCCATCGCCTTGGGCGCCTTCGCCGGCGGCCGGAACGTCGGGTCGATCTGCGAGATCTGCACGGTCTCGTCGCCCTGGCCGGCGTGCTCGCCGTGCTCGCCCCTCACGCCGACGGCGCCCTTGGGCAGCTCGTCACCGGCCGCGGCGGCCCGCATCAGCGCCTTGGCGCGGGCGGCGCCCTGCTCGTTGGCGTCCTCCCGGATCTCCTGCACCTTGAGGTTCAGCGAGACCGTGGCGTCGGCGTCCGGCACCTTCAGCCAGTTCTTGTACTTGTCGTTGAGCTTGATGCCGACCTGGAAGTCACCGACCGGCAGGTCGAAGTCCGGCTGCTCCCACGGGTCGTTGCCGCGCGGGAAGAACTCGATCGGCGAGTTGTAGCCGGCCTGCACGCCCCACACCGAGCCGAGCGTGAACGGGTTCCAGCCGGAGCAGTCCATCGGGTACGGCGTCGTGGCCGGAGCGTCCGGCCGGGTCCGCGTCGAGTTGTACGTGTTCGGGCACCAGTCGGTGGTGTACTCCTTCACCGTCTCGCCCGCGGCGTCCTTGATGGTGATCGTCGTGAAGTCCTGGAACCCGGCGAACGTGCTGAAGATCCCGTCGGGCAGCGGGACGCCCTGCTTCTTGCCGTTGCGGCCGGTGACCATCTGCTGGGCGACGATCGGCTGCGCGTAGTTCTTCCGCTTGGCCTGGATCTCGAACGCCTGCTTGCCGGCGATCAGGTTCACGCCCAGGTCGAGATCGAAGTAGCTGTAGTCCTCGGAGATGTACTTGGTGGCCGTCACGTTCGGGGTGACCGCCTTGAAGGCGAGAGCGGGCGGATCCTGCGCCGCGCCGGCGATGCCGTATCCCGCCGCGGACAGAGCCAGCGCGGTGGTGATCGAGCCGGCAACCAGCACTCGCGTGCGGTTCTTTCGAGTGGGCATGGGTCCCCTTCGATGCGTGGTGGAGGGGACATGAAAGCTGATCTTCTGTGAGGTGCGTGTGAGGAGATATGAGACTTACCTCAAAGCACCCCGCTGGAGGGCCGTGCCGATACGATCGCGGAAGTCGGGACAGCGCTGTCCGCCGTACGCCGTCGTGAAGGAGCGCTGAGGTGACCGACCAATCGGGCCAGATCGACCCCGAGGGCCCCGATGCGGCGCTCCGCGCCGACATCCGCCGGATCGGCAAGCTGCTCGGCCAGACCCTGGCCCGGCAGGAGGGCCCACCGCTGCTCGACTTGGTCGAGGAGATCCGCGCGCTGGTCCGGCAGGACGCCGAGGCCGCGGCCGACCGGCTCGCCGCGATGGACGTGACCACGGGAGCTTTTGCTATTTCTCTTGTTGTAGCTATCATTGTATTGTTACTTAAGTGGACATAATCTAGGATATAGTTAACGATTTTAAGTTTTTTTCCGC
>NZ_JBFAZH010001292.1:0-2063 GCF_040681735.1 Actinoplanes sp. NPDC051633
AGCGGCGCATCACATCGTCGGCTGGGGTTTCTGCCGAGCGGCTCCGACCGGGATCTCGTCCTCGCCGACGGTCGGCTCGGACTTGAACCGGCCCCGCCGGGTGTCCCAGATGTCGCGGGCGATGATCTGAATGATGCCGGCGACCGGGATGGCCAGCAGCGCGCCGAGGATGCCGGCCAGCTCGACCGCGATCAGGATCGCGATCAGCACGGTCAGTGGGTTCACCTTGACCGTCCGGGCAAAGATCAGCGGCTGCAGCAGGTGGTTCTCCAGCTGCTGGTACAGCACGAAGAAGATGATCACGACGATGCCGGCGGTGGTGGAGTCGACGAACGCCGCCAGCGTCGCGACGATCGCCCCCAGGGTGGCACCCACCAGCGGGATCAGATCGGCGAGCCCGACGAACAACGCGATCAGGCCGGCATACGGCACGCCCATGACGGCGAGCACCACGTAGGTCAGGGTGCCGCAGATGATGCTGATGAGCAGGTTGCCGGTGATGTAGCCGGTGATGGTCTTGGCGCAGTCGTGGCCGACCCGGCGGATGCGCTCAGCACGCCGCTCGTCGAACAGCGCGCGGAACCCGGTGACGACCTTCGGCGCCTCCAGCACCATGAGGTACGCGAGCACGAAGATGGTCACGATGCCCGCGACGCTGGTCGCCGCGCCCCGCAGAACGGCCAGCGTGGGCGCCCCGAGGCGGCCGGCGTACTCGCGGAACCGATCGGCGTTGTTCTGCGCGTACTCGAGCAGATTGAACCGTTCGATCAGGCCGCCCACCGGGCCACGGCCCGCCCGCGCGTCCTCCACGATCTTTGGGAAGTCCGCCACCACCTGCGTTCCCTCGCGGACCAGCGGCACGACGAACAGCGTGATCAACCCGCCGATCAGAACGAACGCGACAAGGAAGACCAGCAGCGTGGCCAGCCAGCGCTTGCCGAACGCGGCCCGGCGCTGCACCCAGGAGACCGCCGGGTTCAACGCGACCGCGAAGAACACCGCGATCACGATCCAGGTCAGCACCTGGCTGGTCGCCCGAACCAGGAAATACAACAGAACGGTCGCTACGACCAGGCCGATGACGACGAGCGTCCGCCTGGCGACAAATCGAGTGTCTTCACTGCTCACCGCGGGTCGATACCCGATGCATCGACCACCAAACCGGAGCCGGACCGATAACGCCCACAGCGCATGGCAGAATTCGGGCTCCACGCCGCACGCTCGCTGTTGGCCGGAGGATCGATGACGGAGCAGGACACTCCCGAGGCTCGTGCCGGTGCCGCGGCGGTGACCGTCGCGGGCGGACCGGGGTCCGGTCGTCCGGGTCTCGATCAGCGGCGGATCCTCGGCGCCGCGGTGCAGTTCATCGACGAGTACGGGTTGCGGGAGCTGAGCATGCGCCGCCTCGGCGCGTACCTCGGGGTGGAAGGCATGGCCCTCTATCGGTACGTGCCCGGCCGGGAAGCACTGCTCGACGGCGTGGTGGAGACGGTCGTCGACGAGTTGTTCGGTGACCCCGACGTGCACCTCGAGGCACACGCCGGCTGGGTGGACTACCTGCAGCGCCTGGCGCACGGCCTGCGCCGCATCGCCCTGGCCCACCCCGAGGTCTTTCCGCTGGTGGCGACCCGGCCGCCGGCGGCACCCTGGATCCGGCCGCCGCTGCGCAGTCTGCGCTGGATCGAGTCGATGTTGCAGGTGATGACCTCGGCCGGCTTCAGCGACGAGGCGGCCGCGGCGGCGTACCGGGCCTTCAGCAGCTTCCTGCTCGGGCACCTGCTGCTGGAGGTCTCGGCGCTGGGTGTGGACACCGGGCCGGTCGAGGAGCCGGACGTGTCACCGATCGCCGATCTGGCCTCGTATCCGATCCTGCAGCGGATGGAACCGCACCTGGCCCAGGACGTGGCCGCCCAGGACTTCGAGGAGGCGCTCGAGGCGTTGCTGGACCGGGTGGGGCTGCTGCTGCCGCCGCGACGCAGGCCGCGCAAAGTTGCCGTTCCCAAAAACCTTTGACGAGCCGTTTACCACGTAAAGGCGCGGGCACTCCGTCGTTGTCGAGAGCT
>NZ_JBFAZH010001293.1:0-2057 GCF_040681735.1 Actinoplanes sp. NPDC051633
CTAACAACACTCTTCCCCAACACCACGCTCTTCCGATCTGCGACCAGCGCCGCCTGCCGGCTCGCCGCGGCCGCCGCCGTGACCTGCTGCCGGGCCGGCATCGGCACCGGCTGCCGGGCGAGCCACGACTGGAAGGTCCGCGACATCGCGGCGTGCCCGCGCTCGTTGGGGTGCAGGCTGCCGTGCGACCAGTTCTTCGGGTTGTAGCGCTCCTCCGCGCTGCCGCGGACCGACCGCAGCTCCACGAAGTTCAGACCCGGCCGCCCGTCGTTCGCCGGGTCGCACAGCTGCAGGTGCTCGGCGGCGAGCGCCCGCTGCATGTCCCCGACGACGTAGAACCCGAACTCCGCGGCGGTGCGGGTGATCACGCCGTTCAGCTGGTCGACGAACTCCTGGAGGAACTCCTTCTCGCGGCGGGACAGCGCGAGCTGATTGCAGCTCCCGGAGAGCTGGATCGGGTCGGGGTACGGGACCACCGCCACCGGCACGCCGGGGAAGGCGTCGTCCATCGCCACGTACGTGGCCCGCAGGTTCCGCTCCACCTGCGCCATCGACGTGGTCCACAGCTGGGACCTGTCGTTGCAGTGCCCGGGCGCCAGGCACATCTGGCCGATCGTCGAGAACCCGGCGTCGTTGCCGCCGACGCTGAGCACGGCCATGGCCGGCGTGAACCCCTTGTCGCCGGCCAGGTACTCGTCCAGCTGGGTGCGGGCGTCGCCGCGGTCGGCGGCCTGGCCGGGAACGCCCTTGCGGGTCAGCGTCACGTCGGCGTCCGGCGCCGCGGGCGGCGTGGGCAGCACGTTCCAGGTACGCGCACCCGAGCAGGCCAGGAACTCCAGCCCGTCGAACCACGGCGACCGCGACGCGGCGACGGCCCACGCCGTCGGGGCTCGCCGGCACTGGTCGCCGCGCGCCGGGTCGGCCTCGTCGGTGCCGTCGTAATACACCTCGGCGCCCTCACCCGACATGAACGAGTCGCCCAGCGCCACCAGCACCCGCTGACCGCCGGCCGGGCGCAGCAGGTCCGGTTGCCCGGCCGGCACCGGCGTGACGCCCATCAGTGCGATCAACGCCACGACCAGGGCCACATCGGCCTGCGTCGCGGACGCCACGGCGACCACCAGCACGGCGACGACGCCGAGCACCCAGAGGATCAGGAGGGAGTGGCTGACGCGGACCGACAGCCAGCCGGTGACACCGAGCAGCAACAGCCCGGCGATGCCGAAGAAGACGGCTCCGCCGAGGCGTGCGGACAGCCCGCGGATGGTGCGCTCGGAGGCCAGCGCGATGCCGACCGGCAGCACCACGAACACCCCCGCGGCGAGCAGCGCCACGGCGACCAGCGGGATCCGGCCGGGCAGCAGCCAGAGCAGCGCCGCCCCGGCGACGGCCATCAGCGTGGCCGCGGCGATCAGCGCGAAGCCCAGCCACCACGGTCCGGGCTCGCGTTGCCGCAGACCGGCGACCGCGCTGCCGAAGAGCAGGTAGATCAGGAACAGGCCGCCCAGCGCGGTGCCGCCCCAGCCGGTGCGCACGTACAGCACGATCAGGCCCGCGGCCGCCACCAGCAGGACGATCCACAGCCAGACCGGGACGGTCGGCTGCCGGCCGTCGAGGCTTTCCGTGTACTGCCCGGCGATCCAGATCGCGGCGGTCGCGATGAACGCCACGAAGAGCAGCCCGACCAGCCACCGGTGCGCGTCGGGCCGCGCCACCGCCAGCAGGGCCGCGAGAGCGAGCAGGAAGAAGGCGGTCCGGCGATACACGGGACAGCACTCTACGCGTGTGTCCGGTTTCTCTTGGTCACGTCGGCGCGTCGTGGCCCCAACCGTGCACGCACCCGCCCGGTGGGGCGATGATCGGGGGCATGACCGCCACGAAGATCCTGCTCGACGAGTCGGAGATGCCGCGCCGCTGGTACAACCTGGTGGCCGACCTGCCGTCGCCGCCGCCCCCGGTGCTGCACCCGGGCACCCTGCAGCCGGTCGGTCCCGACGACCTGGCGCCGCTGTTCCCGATGACCCTGATCGAGCAGGAGGTCACCACGGATCGGTATG
>NZ_JBFAZH010001294.1:0-2057 GCF_040681735.1 Actinoplanes sp. NPDC051633
GGGTCGCCCCCGGAATCAGTAGAGTGGGCGATACTGGGATCGAACCAGTGACCTCTTCCGTGTCAACGAATGGTCCGCACCGGCTCTGACCTGCGACTCTGCGATGACCAGCATCAACGGGGCGGCCGTTGACAGCGGTTCAGCGCAGTTGAGGACAGTCCGGAGCCGTTGGACACCCCCTGCTGCTCCCAATCTGCTCCCCAGTGTTCATAGAACAACGTGGGAAGAGGTCAGCTTTACGGATCACCCAAGAGCAGCACGGGGCGGCCGCGACGGTCGCCAAACCAGCGGAATTTCTAGCAGCCGTGAGAGGTACCGGGAGGCCAGTTCACGCCTCCCGACGAGCGCTCGCGCATCTCGGCACTCGATCCAGGCTGGCGTGGACAGGCGTGATGGTCCGCGGCGTTGGCGCATGTCCGGCTGACGACGTGCGTCCGTTCGCCGACTCGGCATAGCCATTCCCGAGGCGCAGCATCGCGGCGCAGCAAATCCTCGCGTCGGGAACTGCTGGCCGACCTCACACCTTGAGCGCCGGAGTCTTTGCACGAAACTGACGAAGTTCTGGAGTGTCTGCCTGTCGTCTCGCTGACCCGTTCCGCCGCCGCGCCACCATATGCTCCGGTGAACGATGGGAGGAGACATGCCACGCACGACGACCGTCGCCGTGGTCGGCGGTGGGATCGGCGGTCTGGCCGCGGCGCTGGCGCTGCTGCGGGCCGGATTCGACGTGCGCGTCTACGAGCAGTCCGGCGCGGTGTCGCAGGTCGGGGCGGGTATCCAGCTCGCGCCGAACTGCGCGCGGATCCTGCACCGCCTCGGCGTTCTGCCGGCCATCGAGAAGTCGGCGTTCGCGCCGGCGACCTTCGACTTCCGCCGCTGGGACGACGGACGGCTGCTGTCCCGGACGCCGCTCGGCGCCGGCATTGCCGCCACCTACGGTGCGCCCTACCTGCACGCGCACCGTAGCGACCTGGTGGCGGTGCTCGCCGACGCGGTGGGCCCCGACCGGATCGGGACCGGCCGCCGGTGCCGCGGGGTCAACCACGACGGCACGGGTGCCGAGGTACGGTTCGCCGACGGCGGCACCGTGACCGCCGACGTCGTCGTCGGCGCCGACGGGATCCACTCCGTGGTGCGCGAGGCCCTGTACGGCCCGGAGCAGCCACGGTTCACCGGCCATGTCGCGTACCGCGGCCTCGTGCCGGCCGAACGGCTCAGCCGCCTGAACCTGGAGCCGCGCTGCACGGTCCGGCTGGGTCCGGGCGCCCACTTCGTCCACTACTTCGTTTCCGCCGGGCGGCTTCACAACGTTGTGTGCGTCGTGGAAGAGGACTCCTGGACACGGGAGTCGTGGACCGACCCCGGCGACTCCGAGGAGCTGCGCGCCGCGTTCACCGGCTGGCATCCCGCCGTCGGCGGCATCATCGACGCGCTCGATCGTCCCCTCAAGTGGGCCCTGTTCGACCGGCCGCCGCTGGCGCGGTGGAGCACCGGACCAGTCACGCTGCTGGGTGACGCGTGCCATCCGATGCTGCCGTACGGGGCGCAGGGAGCGGCCCAAGCCATCGAGGACGCTGCCGTGCTCGCCGCCTGCCTGGAGGGGGCCGGCCGCCGCGAGGTGCCCACCGCGCTCCACCAGTACGAGTCGATCCGCCGGGGCCGCGCCACGCGCGTGCAGGACATGTCCCGCGCGAACGGCCGTCGCTTCCACCTACCGGACGGCCCCGACCAGCAGGCGCGGGACGCGGCAATGGCGTCCAGCTTCGGGCTCTCCCCCGAGATCGACTGGCTGTACGGCCACGACCCGATGGTCCCCGAGACCGCTGTGGCCTGATTTCCACCTGCCAAGCTCGCCGCTTCATCGACATACCACCAGAGGCTCTGTTGCGTTCGCTGCTCGGTAGATCAGGCAGGCTTGAGTGGTGAAGCGTGCAGCGCGGTACCGGGTGGGGTCACCTCCGCGGTCGGCGTTCGCTGGCTATCGGTTCCCGGCCGACGTGATCGTGGTCGCGATGCGCTGGTACCTGCGCTACGGCCTGTCCTACCGCGACGACGAG
>NZ_JBFAZH010001295.1:0-2056 GCF_040681735.1 Actinoplanes sp. NPDC051633
TCGGGCGACCAGGCCGGCCTGGTGTCGTCGACGCCGCGGGTGAGCCGCCGTGGCGCCCCGTCGCGCGCGCCGACCAGCCAGATCGACCGTATCGAGCGGTCCTTGTCGACGTCGGCCTCGCGCAGCACGAAGAGAATCTCGCCGCCGTCGGGGGACAGCGCGGGCTGCTCCGGAACGGTGATCGTGGTCAGGTCCTCGATACGCTGCCGCCGGGTCACCCGAGCCTCCTATCGTCAGCCACCTATGGCGCCATCCTCACCCGCCTCCCCGGCTGTCACAAACCCCTGCGCTCCCACCTGCGAATACGCACAGCTCCGAAACGGCTACGCAGCGCCTCCCGAAACACCCGTGTCCCTTTCGTCCACTCCGCCGGAGTCCTGCCGGATCCACGGTGGCGTTTAGCGTTCTTGTGCGATCCGCACCGACTTGGATTCGGGTCAGGCCCGGGCGGCCTTCGCCGATCTGGCATACAGCGCCGCCACGGCCGTGCCCACGCACAGGGCCGCCGCACTCAGGCCCAGCGACCAGTGGATGCCGACCACCGCCCCGAACAGGCCCACCGTCAGGCCGCTGCCGAAGCGCAGCCCGTTCGCCGACATGCCGTAGACGCCGATCACCCGGCCGCGGTCCTCCGGCGGCGCCAGCAACTGCACCACCGTCTGGCCGATCGACATCGACGCCAGGTTGGCGACCCCGCCCGCGACCAGCAGCGACACCGACAGCGGATAGCTCGTCGACACCGCGAACGCCAGCGTGGTCAGGCCGTACACCGCCGTGCTCACCACGGCCGCGGACACCGTCGGCCTGATCCGGCCGGTCGCCTCCAGCAGGATCCCGCCGATCACCCCACCGGCGCCGTTGGCGAACAGCAGGATCCCGTACGCCGTCCCGGCGGCGCCCGCACCGAGGTCCTGCGCGAAGATCGGCATCGCCGACTGCAGCGACGCGCCGACGAAGAACGACCCCAGCCCGCCCAGGATGATCATGCTGACCAGCGTGTGGTTCGAGCGCACCTGGCGCAGCACCCGCACCGAGTCGACGAAGCCCAGCCGCTTTCGCGGCACCCCACCGTCGCGCCGGTGCCCGGTGAACTTGGTGCGGAAGAGGAAGATCGTCAGCGGCAGGTAGAACGCGATGTTGGCGAAGATGCCGTAGGTCGGGCCGAGTCCGAGCAGCAGCGCCGACCCGATCACCGGGCCGAAGAGCACGCCCAGGCTGCGGAACGTGGCGTTCAGGCGCACCGCGCTGGGCAGCTCCTCGTCGCCGACGAAGTCGTGCAGCATCAGTTGCTCGGCCGGACCCCACAGCGCCCCGGCGACGCCGTGCAGGATCAGCAGCAGGCATGCCGACCAGATCTGTAGCGTCCCGGTGACGAAGAGCACACCCCAGGCCGCCGACACCGTCATGAACAGCGCGTTCGCCACCTGGATGACGCGCCGGCAGTCGAACCGGTCGGCCAGCCCGCCGAACCACACCGACAGGAACAGGAACGGGATCCAGTGGCTGATCACCTGGAAGCCGGAGAGCGCCTCGGAGTGGAACCTCTCCCACAACACCCAGTACGTGATGACGTGCTCGATGTTGTCCGCCATCATCATCAGGGCGGCGCCGAAGAGGTAGGCCCGGCAGTCGCGGTTGCGCAGCGCGGCGAACCGCCGGGGCGCGACGGCCACCGACGGCACGCCGTTCACGGCAGACATCGCACATCAACCTCCGCGAGCCAGCTTGCCCGCGGAGGTGGTCATCCGGCTATGAGCCGTCTCACCACGAGGTGATCTCGATGTAGTCGAGGTCGCCGGCGTAGTAGTCGCACCCGACGTCGATCTGGTCGCAGCTGATCTTGCCGCCGATGGTCACCGGCCACGAGTTCGCGATCCGGCCGGTCCATCCGCTCCGCTTGGCGACGAGCTTGCCGTCGGCCTCCAGGAAGACCCCGTCACGGGTACGCGCGCAGCGCACGGTGTGCCAGCTGCCGTTGTTGAGCCTGCGGGGCGTCGACAGCAGGATCGTCCCGGACGACCCTCGGTAGAGACACTGCACGATGCCGTTCGGGATC
>NZ_JBFAZH010001296.1:0-2055 GCF_040681735.1 Actinoplanes sp. NPDC051633
CAACCAGAACCTGGCCGCCGCGGTGTCGTCGCTGGAGCTGGTCCGCGCCGACGGCGAGCTGGTCACGCTGCGCCGCGGCGAGCCCGGCTTCGCCGGCGCCGTCGTCGGCCTGGGCGCGCTCGGCGTGGTCACCGCCCTCACGCTCGATGTCGTCCCGGCCTTCGAGATCCGCCAGTACGTGTACGACGACCTCTCCCGCGAAGCCCTCGGCGACCACCTCGACGAGATCCTCGGCGCCGAGTACAGCGTCAGCATGTTCACCAACTGGACCAGCACGACGATCAACCACACGTGGCTCAAGGCGCTGCGGGAGCGGGCAGAGGGTCCGCTCTTCGACGCCCGCCCGGCCGACGGCAAACGGCACCCGGTGCCCGGCCTGACCGCGGAGAACAGCACCGAGCAGTTCGGCGCGCCCGGCCCGTGGCACGCGCGGCTGCCGCATTTCAAGCTCGAGTTCACCCCGAGCACGGGCGTGGAGCTGCAGTCGGAGTACATGGTGGCGAGGTCCCGCGCCCTCGAGGCGATCGACGCCGTCGCCCGCGTACGCGAAAAGATCGCCCCCGTGCTGCAGGTCAACGAGATCCGCACGGTGGCCGCCGACGACCTGTGGCTGAGCATGAACTACCAGCGGGAGAGCCTGGGCCTGCACTTCACCTGGATCGCGGACACCGAGGCAGTGCTGCCGGCGGTGGCCGCGCTGGAGGATTCGCTGGCCGGGCTGGAGGCGCGCCCGCACTGGGGCAAGGTCTTCACGATGGACGCGGCCACGATCCGGAGCCGATACGACCGGTTCGCCGACTTCACCGAGCTGGTCAAGCAGTACGACCCGGCCGGCAAGTTCCGCAACCCGTACCTCGACGACCTACTCGGCTGACCCGCCCCGCAGGAACGTGAGCACCGCCCGGACGCGGCGGTGTTCCCGGTCGTCGGGCATCAGGCCCAGCTTGGTGAAGATCGACGTCACGTGCGCCTCGACCGTCTTGACCGCCAGGTGCAGCTCGCCGGCCACCGCGACGTTCGACAGACCCTGGGCCATCGCGCCGAGCACCGCGCGCTCCCGATCGGTCAACGCCTGCAGCGGATCCCGCTCCCGGCGCCGGGCGACGAGTCGCGAGACGAGCTCCGGGTCGATGACGGTGTCGCCGCGGGCGACCTTGCGCACATCCGCCCCGAACGACTCGAGATCGGACACGCGGTCCTTGAGCAGATAGCCGACGCCGCCGTCGAAGTCACTCATCAGCCGCAGCGCATGGTGCACCTCGACATACTGCGACAGCACCATGAGGCCGACCCGCGGCGCGAAGCCACGGATGGCGGCGGCGGCCTCGATGCCCTCGGCGGCGAAGCCGGGCGGCATGCGCAGGTCGATGACCGCGACGTCCGGCGGGTCGGCGCGCACCAGATCGAGCAGCGTGGCGCCGTCGCCGGCCTGCCCGGCGACGGTGAAGCCGACAT
Source organism: Actinoplanes sp. NPDC051633 (assembly GCF_040681735.1). Classification (NCBI taxonomy): domain Bacteria; kingdom Bacillati; phylum Actinomycetota; class Actinomycetes; order Micromonosporales; family Micromonosporaceae; genus Actinoplanes; species Actinoplanes sp. NPDC051633. The sequence continues at coordinate 1,456 of NZ_JBFAZH010001296.1, forward strand.
CGGCCAGGATACGGGCCATCCCCTCACGGAAGAGCACCCCGTCGTCGGCCAGCATCACGCGCATGGGATCACCGTCGCCAGTCGCGTGCCGGCGGGTCCACTGTCGATGGTCAGGCGGGCGTCGAGGGTGGCGAGGCGGTCGGCGAGGCCTTCGAGGCCGGCGCCGGGCTGGACCGCGGCGCCACCCACCCCGTCGTCGGCGACCTCGACGAGCAGGCCGGCGTCGGTGAGTTCCGCCCGCACCGAGGCGTGCCCGGCGCCGGCGTGCTTCGCGGCGTTGGTCAGCCCCTCGCTCACCACGAAATACGCGGTCGCCTCCACCTCCGCGGGCAGCCGCCGGTCGACGGCCACGGTGAGCCGCACCGGCACCGCGGACCGGTCGGCGAGGAAACCGATCGCGGCCTCCAGGCCGTCCTGGGTCAGCACGGCCGGGTGCAGGCCGCGGGCCATCTCACGCAGCTCGGCGGTGGCTTCGAGCAGTTGGGTACGCACCCGCTCGGTGCCCGCCGCGACCTCATCGTGGCCGGCCGTCGCGGCGAGCCGGGACAGCGCGCCGAGCTCCAGCGCGACGGTGACCAGCCGCTGCTGAGCGCCGTCGTG
>NZ_JBFAZH010001297.1:0-2055 GCF_040681735.1 Actinoplanes sp. NPDC051633
GAGCTGGCCGCCCGGATGCGCACCGCCGCGGCCATGCAGGCCGGCATGCCGCGTCCCGAGCGGTGCCAGCTCGGTGGCTCCTCCGGGTGCACCGAAACGGCCGAGATCAAGGTCGCCGACTCCTGGGGCGACGCGGCGTGGGGCTGCCCGGCCCACGTCGAGGAGGCCATCCTCAACGTGCGGTCGGTGTTCATCGCCAGCGAGGAACTCGGCGGCCTGGCCGCGTACCTCAATCGTTGAACTTCGGGCGGACCGCCTCGGGCGGCCGAACCGGACGCGAAGCGATAACGTCGAGCCGCAGAGATACTTCTCTATCGCTCGGGGAGATCCGATGGCCATTCGCAGACCGACGAGTTTCGCTGTCGGCGCGCTGTTCACGATCGCGACTCTCGCGGTCAGCGGCACGTCAGCAGTCGCCGCTCCCGCACCGGCGCCCGCGACGGCGCCACCTGGCGTCACGCACGAGGAGAACCCCCGCGTGCCGGAGGGCTCGGTATGGACGGAGGCGTACTTCCCCTCCGCCGACCAAAGTGACGTCGAGCTCCACGCCGATGTCCTGCGGCCGGCGCACCTGTCGCCCCGCGCCAAGACGCCGGTGATCCTGGCCGTCGGCCCCTACTTCAGCCACGCCGGCCAGACCGGGCCGGAGGGGTGGCCCGAGACCGGCCCGTCCAGCCGGTTCGCGGACTTCACCAGCGGCACCGACCTCTTCGCCCGCGGCTACACCTACGTCATGGTCGACCTACGCGGATTCGGCGGGAGCACCGGCTGCCTCGACTGGGTGGGTCCGGGCGAGCAGGCGGACGTCAAGGCGGCGATCCAGTGGGTGGCGACGCAGCCGTGGTCGACCGGCAAGGTGGGCATGTACGGCAAGTCGTACGACGCCGTGACCGGTCTGGTGGGCAACAACCTGCGCCTCGGGGCGCTGCGGGCCGTGGTCGCCCAGGAGCCGGTGTGGAACATGTACAACTACCTGTTCAGCAACGGCGTACCCCGGCCCAACGTGACCGGCACGCCGAACGCCTACAACAGCATCGCCACGATCGCACCGCTGGCGGACGACACCGACCGCTACAAGGCCAACGCGGCCTACGAGCAGAGTCACCCCGAGTGCCTCTCCGACAACCTCACGAACAACAACAACCCTGACCTCGGCTCGGCCTACTGGCGGGCCCGTAACCTCGCCGCGAAGGCGAAGGGCACGAGCACCCCGCTGTTCGTCACCCAGGGCTTCATCGAGAACAACACCAAGCCGGAGGACATGGAGGAGTACCTCGACAACCACCACGGTCTCGAGCGGGGCTGGCTGGGGCAGTGGGAGCACGTCCGCGGCAACGAGCGGAACAGCGAGGGCCGGTTGCTGATGGGCCGGGCCGGCTTCTTCGACGAGGTCATGCGCCTCTACGATCGCTACCTGAAAGGCATCAAGCCGCAGGTCAACGACCCCGCCTTCGCCATCGAGGACAACACCGGCCAGTGGCGCGCACAGCCGACCTGGCCGAAGCCGACGTCGGCCACCGTGGCGAAGCTGCCGGACGGGCAGTACGTCGATGACGGCGTCGCCTCGACCCTGGCCGCGCCGGCCGCGGCCGCGGACCGCAAGTGGGACATGGAGCACGCCGCGGATCCCGCCCCGCCCGCCGCCAAGACCCGCGCCGCGATGGCGGCCGACGCCCACAGCTACTTCGGCTGGTCCACGCCGACCACGTCCCGGGTGCGAATCACCGCCACGCCGCGGGTCACGCTGCAGGCGAGCGCGTCCGGCAACGTCATGGTGCGGCTGTGGGACGTCGCTCCGGACGGGACCGCGGTGATGTTCGACGAGAACGTCGCGCTGATCGAACGGGCGGGCCGGGTCGCGTTCGAGCTGAAGTCCACCGACTGGACCTTCGAGGTGGGTCACCAGCTCGGCGTCCAGATCGGGACGGTCAGCAGCGGGAACTGGCGGGACACCCCGAGCGGCAACACGATCCAGGTGACCCGGGCCCGGCTGCACAAAAATAGTGGCTAATTGCTAGCCACTAAGTTCAAAACCATTAAAGCCCCAGCAACCAA
>NZ_JBFAZH010001298.1:0-2049 GCF_040681735.1 Actinoplanes sp. NPDC051633
CTGGGCTCCGCGGCCGCGTCGGAGGTGCCGATGGCGGCGCTGCTGTCCTTCACGGTCGGTGGGGCGGCGCCGGTGGTCGCCGCCGCCGCGGCGGTGCTGCTGACGCTGGGCGCGGCCAACGCCTACCTGACCGGCGGCGCCGCACTGGCCCGTGACCTGGGTACGCGCCGCTTCGTCCCGGCGATCGTCGCGGCCTCGGTGGTCATCCTGGCCTTGATCGGCGCCGGCCGGCTCCCGGTCAACGCGGCGATCACCGTGTCCACGTCGTTCTTCCTGCTGGTCTACCTGGCCTGCATGGTCTCGGCGGCGAGGGTGCTGCGCGGCCCGGCACGCGTGGTCGCGGCCTTCGCGGCCGTCGCCGTCCTGGTGGTCCTCGCCTTCGGCGGCTGGGCGATGCTCCCGGCCGCCGCCGTCGCCGCGCTGGCTCTGCTGCGGCCGCGTCGCTCCTCGCGGACCGCTACCTCGAGCTCTGACCGCGAGGCGTCGCCCGCGCGCTCGTAGCGCATCGGCTCGAGCGGGGAGATCGGCGCGCGGCTGCCGGTAAGCGGTCAGCCGATCGCCCGCGCGAGGAGCTGGCGGCGGCTGTGGGTCGCGGTCTTCTCGAAGATCGACTTCAGATGATCCTGAACGGTGTGCCGGGAGACGTGCAACCGCGTGGCCGCCTCGCGGGTGTCCACGCCGTCGGCGAGCACCTCGATCAGACTCGACTCCCGCGCGCTGAGCCCTGAGGCGCGGCAGAAGACGTCCAGCCGTTCCCCCGGTGTGGCGTACTCGATGGTGACCGCGATGTCGTCCCCGATCCGGGCGGCGCGCAGGGTGATCCAGGCGCCCTCGCCGAGGTGGACCCGTGCGGTCGGTGGGTGGTGGTCGACACCCGCCTCCATCGCGATCAGCTGCCCGGCGACGTTGTACGCGGCGGCCGGGACGGGGGACCGCTCGGGCGGTGGCGGTAGGAGCCGGCGAAGAAAGTCGCCGGTCTCGGACGTCCCGGCCCGGATCGTCATTTCCGGTGACAGGAGCAACACCAACGGCTCCCGCCGGTCGGTACGGACGGGCCGGAGAGCGAATGTGGCCGCCTGCGACCGGCGGAGTGCTTCGGTCACGGCCGGAGCGACCGAAGCCAGGAAGTCTGCGTCGGCTTCGGTGAACGGGGAACCGGCCCGCCACAGGTCGAGAAACGCCCAGCAGCCGAAGCGGTCGGCGAAGACGGCCGAGGCCACGTCGGCGATGCCCGCGGGCTCGAGCAACTCCCGCCACATGAGGCTGTGCTCGGGCCGGCCGCCGGTGGCTTCGCGAAGCAGGGCGACCGGCCGCTCGGTCAGGGTGGTCCACCGGTTGACCTCGGTGGAGTACTTGAGCCGGATCAGGCGCGGCAACTGGTCGAGGATCGGCACGTCGGCGAGCGGGTCGCAACCGACGCAGGTGACGGGATCGGTCAGCACGAAGACGTACGCGTCGAAGCGGGTCACCCGGCGCAGCTCGTCGAGAACTGCCACCCGCAGCCGGCGCGCCGGGCCGCCGGAGCGGCACAGCTCCACAATGCGTTCCCGGACCCGCTCACGGGACGTCGATGCGGCCACGACGCGAACGGTACTTGGGCATCACCCAGGTTTCTGGGATAGCGCTGCTCCGGCCGGGCGGCCGATGCTCGAGCCGAGGAGGAACAACCATGATCACTCTGCACATCGAGCACGAGATCACCGACTTCGGCACCTGGAAGCAGGCGTTCGAGAGGTTCGCCGGCATGCGACGCGACGGCGGCGTGGTCAGCCAGCGGGTCTACCGGCCGCTCGACGACAACCGGTACGTCATCATCCATCTTGACTTCGCTGCCGCCGACGAGGCACGCAAGTTCCTGGACTTCCTCACCACGCGAGTGTGGGCCAGCCCGGCCGACGCGCCCGCTCTGGCCGGGACGCCCAGGACCAGGTTCCTCGAGGCGGCCGCCGAAGGTTGAGAGTGTTGACACAACCGGCTCTGTCATAGATTCTCATCAATATAGCGGCATAATCATATGGCCCTGCCACGGCCAGGCGAAACAGCAATGGC
>NZ_JBFAZH010001299.1:0-2048 GCF_040681735.1 Actinoplanes sp. NPDC051633
GCAGCCGGTCGAGGCCGCCGATCTGGTCGAGGAACGCGCGCGCCTGGAAGACGAAGAAGTCGTTCTGGCCGTGCCCCACGGTGGGGAAGTCCATCGGCAGCCCACGGGCGATGTAGGGGTGCCACGGTCCGATGGAGACGGTGCGCGCGCCGTTGGCGGCCTGCGCCGGGCCGTCGTCGATGACCGAGAACTCGGCCGGGCGGTTCAGGTCGAACGACGCGGTGCCACCCTCGCAGAAGAGGTCGAGCTTGAGGGTGTTGGCGTGCCCGAAGGCGACCCGGGACAACGCGAACGTGCCCACCGCGCCGCCGGAGTAGCTGCTGGTGAACGTACAGATGTCCTCGTTCTCGACGGCCTGCCGCTCGGCGCTGAGCTCGACCCCGCCGGCGTGCCCCACCGCGATGCCCAGCGGTTTGGGCCGGTCGGCGATGAGGGTGGCCATCGTGGTGCCCTGGACGCCGGTGGTCGGGCCGCAGAAGAACTCGGCCAGGTCGGTCAGGTGGCTGCCGATGTCGGCCAGCACGCCGGTGCCGGGCCCGCCGAGGTAACGCCAGCTGATCGGGCGCTGCGGGTCGAAGCCGTAGTCGCACCAGTAGTTGCCGACGATGTGCCGCACCGCCCCCAGCTCGCCCTCGACCAGCTCCTTGACGGCGTTGAGCGCGGGGGAGCGGCGGAAGGTGAAGCCGACCGCGTTGACCAGTCCGGGCGCCGCCGCGGCCGCGGCGACCATCGCTTCCGCGTCGGCGACGCCGGGGGCGAGCGGCTTTTCGCAGAGTACGTGCTTGCCGGCCGCGAGGGCGGCCTCGGTGATCTCGCGGTGCAGGTTGTTCGCGACGGCGATGCTGACGGCGCGTACGTCCGGAGCGTCGATCACCGCGCGCCAGTCCGTCTCGGCGCGTTCGAAGCCGAAGCGGCGCGCGGCGTCCGTGGCGAACGGCTCGTGCACGTCGGCGATGGCGACCAGGCGGGCGGACGGCCCGTCCAGGTCGTAGAGGGTCGAGGCATTGCGGTACGCGGCGGCGTGCGCACGACCCACCATGCCCGCGCCGATGACCGCCACACCGAATTCCTGGGGCATCCGCCCGCCTCCTTTTAAAGCGCTTTAAACACGAGTAATATCCGTGCCGCGTGCGCAGTGTGTCAAGGGTGTTACGGGAGGTTTCTCAGTGGATCAACGGCCACGGCTCGAGGACGTCGCCGCCCGGGTCGGCGTCTCGACCGCCTCGGTGTCGCTGGTGCTGCGCGGTGCCGCCGGCCCGAGCGCGGAGACCCGCCGCCGGGTGCTCCAGGCCGCCGCCGAGCTCGGATACCGGGCCGACCGCGCGGCCAGCATGCTGGCCCGCCGCCGCCGGCATCTGCTCGGTGTGCTGCTCGACGTGCGCAACCCGTTCCACGCCGAGCTGGTCGAGGAGATCCAGGTCGAGGCCGACCGAATCGGCTACGAGGTCGTGCTGTCCACGCTGACGCGCAGCCACGACGAGGACCGGGCCGTCGCGTCGCTGCTCGACTTCCGCTGCGAGGCGCTGCTGCTGCTCGGCCCGGACGCCACCGCGGGCGCACTGGCCAAGCTCGCCGCCCAGGTGCCGGTCGTGGTGATCGGCCGCGAGGTGCGCGAGGAGTCGGTCGACGTGATCCGGCCGGCCGACGACATCGGCGTCGACGCCGCCCTCAACCACCTGATCGAACTCGGTCACGGTCGCATCGCGTTCGTGGACGGCGGCGCCGGTGTCGTGGCCACCACCCGCCGCCGCGGCTACCGCACCGCGATGCGTCGCGCCGGGCTGCCGACGCAGGTGATCCCGGGTGACCACACCGAGGAGGGCGGTCTGCGCGCCGGCCGGCTGCTGGCCGCGACGGCCGACATGCCGACCGCGGTGATCGCCTCCAACGACCGCTGCGCGGTCGGGGTGCTGGACGCCTTCGTGCGCGCCGGGATCGACGTGCCCGGCGAGGTTGGTTATATCATTCATCTGATAAGTTTTAGGTATATCTAGACGATTTTTAAAATCAGATATATTTATTTTAATATAACCAGTATGTTTATATTG
>NZ_JBFAZH010001300.1:0-2048 GCF_040681735.1 Actinoplanes sp. NPDC051633
GACGTCGCCGTAGGACGTGCGGGCGTGGACCTCGACGGCCGGCTCGCCCGGGGTGGGCGCCGGGGAGGCGTCGAGGGTGTTGCGTACGGTGCCGAACTGCGTGTGCAGGTCGAGGTAGGCCGCGGTGCCCGCCGGAATGCCGACCTCGAGCTCGCCCAGCGCGGTCTTGAGCGAGACCGTGCCGGAGCCGACCGAGTCGATCCGGATGCTGCCGTTCGCCGTTGACGCGACGACGCCGGCCGCGGCGTCACCGACGAGCACGTCACCGTTGGACGCGGATGCGCGCAGGTCGCCGGCGACCGAGCCGATCCGGGTCACCCCGTTGGAGTTCTTGGTGGTGGCCGCGGCGTGCGCCAGGTCGAGCCGGAGGCTGCCGGATCCGGTGGTCGCCTCGGCGAAGCCGTCCGCCTCCTCGATCTCCACGTCGCCGGTGCCGGTGGAGACCTCGATGGCGGCCGCCCGCTGCACCCGGACGGCGCCCACGCCGGTCTTGATCCGGCAGTTGCCGAGCGTGCCGGTGGCGTGCAGCGACGCGACGCCGGTGTCGGAGCGCAGCCGCGAACCGGTGGCCAGGGCGATCTCCACGTCGATCGAGCCGAGCCGGCCGAACGGGTTGAACCCGGTCTGCTTGGGTCCGCGGACCAGCAGCCGCCCGTCGGTGCACTCGACGCGGGTCTGCTCGGCGGCGCGGACGTCGCGGTCGCTGTGCGGGTCGGAGGGCCGGACCTGAACGGTGGTGCCGGGCCGGTCGCCGGCGGTGATCCGGACGTCGCCGATGCCGACCTCGAGGGTCACGTCGATCGGTCCGGTGGTGTCGAACTCAGGCATGATCATTCTCCTAACGGGCCCAGCCGGTGAACCGGTCGGCGCCACGGGGTGCGCGGGTGGCGCTGGGGCGGGGGGTTTCCAGGGCGGACGCGGCGGCGCGGACCAGCCAGGCGTTGACCGACAGGGCGGCCTTGTTGGCCGCCTCCTCGATGCGGACCTTGAGCTGGTCGGGCATCCGCAGGTTGATGCGGGAGACCGCGGTGTCGTCGGTGTCGACGACCGGCGGGGCCTCGGGCGCCGGCGGCGGTTCGTCGGCCGGCGGCAGGGTGACGACGAAGCGGGGCTCCCGGTCCTGCAGGCGCACCTGCACCGAGCCGGGCGCCATGTCGCGGGTGATCTCGTCGGTGGCCGCGGCCAGCGCGTCGAGCAGCGCCAGCCGGAACGCCGACTCCATCGGTGCGGTGAGCCGCTCGGCGAGCGAGCGGGCCTCCGGACCGCCGAGCTCGGCGGCGGTGGCCAACTCCTCGCGAAGAGTGGAGACGTACGGCGTGATGTCCATGGCACCACTATGGCACCTAAATGGCACCGAGGCAATGCCAATATGGCGCAGCTCGGCGCGCGATGGCGCTAGATGGTGCCAACGCGCATGGCGAAGCAGCCGGCGGGATGTCCCGCCGGCTGCTCGCCGCTAGTTGGATCCTCCTGTTGTCAGCTCTTCCAGAAGGCCTTCCGGGCGGGCCGCTCGCCGGACTGGCCGCCGGACTGGCCGCCGCCCCCGAAACCGTCGAGCACCCGCAGCGCGTCGGCCCACTTGTCGTCAAGCGCGCCGTCACCGGTCAGCCGCTTGACCAGCTCCACAAGCTCTGGATACGCGCCCCCGCCGGTGCCGGTCAGCAGCACCTCGATCCGGCTGACCAGGTCGGCCAGCAGCTCCCGCCGCTCGTACTCCGGACGGTCCTGCGCCTCGCGCAACCGGCCGGCCTCGAGCCGGGCCAGCGCCCGCAGATCCTCGACGCCGGTGGCACCCCCTGCGACACCCGTGCCGCCGCCACCTCCGCCCGCGACGAAGGACCGCATCGCCGCCTGCGTCTCCTGCGGCGCGGCCCGCTTGGAGAACCGCCCCGCTGCGCGCGGCGCCGCCGCCCGCACCGGTGCGAACCCCGGGGGAGCCGGGCTCGGCGGGGGGGCGGGCGCCGCCGGCCCCGCCCGCCGGGGCCGGGGGCGCGCCACCGGGCCCCCCACCGGGGGCCCCCCGCCCGGGGGGGGGGGCACCGGCGGCG
>NZ_JBFAZH010001301.1:0-2047 GCF_040681735.1 Actinoplanes sp. NPDC051633
GGGGTCGTTGTTGGGATGACGTCACCCGGCCGTTCCACCGCTCAGGACAGGACATGATGGCCCAGACTTCCGGGACGCTGAGACGCACCGCGGTTCCCGCGCGAAAGACGGACGTTCCGGTCCCGCCGACGAAATTGATCGCTCGCGGCTTCTTGGCGGATCGGCTGGACAGGTGTGCCGGCGGTCAGGTCACGCTGGTCTCGGCGCCGGCCGGTTACGGCAAAACCACCTTGCTGTCGGGCTGGGCCGCCGACCGGAACCGCCATCACTGCGGCCCGGTGGTGTGGCTCAGCCTCGACGAGCACGACAACAACGTCTTCCAGATGTGGTCCGGGATCCTTGCCGCGCTCCAAACCGCCGACGGGGTCGACTCCGAGCGGCTGGCGAGCCTATGCCCGCCTCGCAAGGAGACGGAGCCGGAGTTTGTGGCGGGCGTCGTCGATGCCGTCGATGATGCGGGTATCTCGATCTGGCTCGTTGTGGACGATGTCCACCACGTGCGCGACGCCGACGTGATCGAGAGCCTGCATCTGCTTCTGGACAACATGCCGAACCGGCTCCATCTGGTCCTGTCCAGTCGTGTCGACCCGCCGATAGCGACCCTGCGGCGTCTCCGTCTCGCCGGTCACCTCGGCGAGATCCGCCGGCACCTGCTTTCCTTTACCCGCCGTGAGGCGATCGAACTGCTGGACACCTACGGCCTGCGGCTGCCGGACACCGAGCTGGAGCTCGTTCTGGCCTGCACGGAAGGCTGGCCCGCAGCGGTCCGGTTGGCCGGCATCGTCCTTGCCAACCAGTCCGACCTCTGCAGTGCTGTCGCCCGGTTCGTTTCCGACGACCGCGTCGTCGCCGACTACCTGTTCGGCGAGGTGCTCGCCCGTCAGCCGGCCGATGCTCGCCACCTGCTCGACGCGACCAGCATCTGCGACAGGTTCACGATGGATCTGGCCGAGGCGTTGGTCGGACGACCGGTGCTGGAGACTGTGGAACGGCTTCAGGCCGACGCGCTCGTCGTCGGCTCCGGTACGGATCCGCAGTGGTACCGGTTTCACCCCCTCATCCGTCGTTATTCGCACGCCGGTCTGCGAAGCCGACACCTGATCCAGGGGTTACACAGACGGGCGTCGGTCTGGCTGGCGACGCACGACGACATTGAAGCCGCCGTCCAGCATGCCGTCGCCTCCGCTGACGCCGACGCCGTGACGACGCTGCTGAGCGCCCACGGACTCGCCATGGTGCTGGATGGGAGGAGCGATTTCCTGCGACGGCAGTTCGATGTGATCCCGGCGGAAGTCATGCGTCATCCACCGGTCGTTCTGGTGGCCGCGGCGGCGGCGCTGGACGGCAATGACATTCAAGCGGCGGACCTGTTTCTCGACCAGCTGGACACCGTTGCGCCCGACGCCCTGGACGACGGGTTGCGTGTGCTGCACGCCGTCCTGCGCCTGCAGCGATCCACCTGGGGCGGCAACCTGCCTGCGGCAATGGCGGATCTCACCGCGATGTACGCCAGCGGAGTCGGCGAGGCGGACCTTGATCTGTTCGTGGTGACCTGGCGGGCGATCGCCGGATTCGCCCTCGGTGTCAGTCAAGCGGCGCACGCCGATCTCGACGTGGCGGCGCGGTTGGCGCGGCAGACCGGGCACGCGTACGTGGAGCTTCTGTGCCTGAACATTTCGGCCTTGATGGCCACCGCCCGCAGTGACTTCGTCGGCATGGGGGAGATCGCCGCCGAGGCGGTGGCACTGGCAACCAACCGAGGGCTTGCTGACAACCCCATCTGCGCCTACACCTACGCCGTCGCCGCGTGGTCGGCCTACGAACGGCTGGACCGCGACAATTCGCGCCGCTTCGCCGCGCTCGCCGTCGCGACTCTTGGCCCGGGACCGCACCCCGCGGTGGAGTTGTACGCCCGCTGTGTCCAGGCGGCTGTGCGCTTCGACACCGGCGACCGGCATGCGGCCCTGCACGACTGGCTGGCGGCTTGGGCCGAGGGCAGCGATGCACACCTGCATCCGAACGTGGTCGTTCATCTGGCCGCGACACA
>NZ_JBFAZH010001302.1:0-2040 GCF_040681735.1 Actinoplanes sp. NPDC051633
CCTCGAGTGGGACGACTACACGCCGGAGATCCGCTTGGAGGTCCTCGACCTCCTCGTCGCCGTGCACACCGCACCGCCCGAGGTCCGCGACCGCGCCCGCCCCGAGGACCACGCGATCCAGTTCCGGGAGAACCTCGCGGGCGGCCGGGCCGACCCCGGGCTCGGCCCGTACGCCCGGCCCGCGGCGGAGCTGCTCCATGCCCACCTGCCCGAGATACGCCGCGCCGTCGCCCGCCACGACGACCTGGCCGGGCTCGCCCGCGCCGAGGGGAACGGCCCGGTGCTGACCCACGGTGAGCCGCACCCCGGCAACGCCATGCGCACCGGCGACGGCCTGGTGCTGATCGACTGGGACACCGCGCTGGCCGCCCCGCCGGAGCGCGATCTCTGGCACCTCGACCCCGGCGACGGAAGCGTGCACGCCGCCTACACCGCCGCCACCGGCACCGTGCCGCGGCCCGAGGTCGTCGAGCTCTACCGGCTCCGCTGGGATCTCACCGAGATCGCCCAGGCCGTGGCGCGCTTCCGCGAACCCCACGGCGGCACCGCCGACGACGACGAGACATTGGCCAACCTCGAGGAGTCGATCACCAATGTCGCTGCCGCCCGATAGCCACGTCCACAGTGAGTGGTCCTGGGACACGACCGCCGGCTCGATGGCCGACTCCTGCGCCCGCGCCGTGCAGCTCGGGCTGCCGGCGATCGCCTTCACCGAACACCTCGACCACACCGTGTGGCGGATCGAGCTCGAGGGCCCGTACGCCCTGGACCGCCTGCTCGAGGTGGCCGGCCCGGACGGGATCCTCACACCGCCCGCGTTCGACGCCGCCGGCTATCTGGACGCCGTCGAAGGCTGCCGGGAGCGGTTCCCCGACCTGCGCATCCTCAGTGGCCTCGAGGTCGGCGAGCCGCACCGGCACGCCGAGGCATGCGCCCGGGTGCTCTCGGCGGGACGGTTCGACCGGGTGCTCGGCTCCCTGCACGCCCTGCCCGACCAGGGTGGCTACGCGGAGCCGTGGGGCATCTATCCGCACCGCGACCCGCACGAGGTGATGCGCGAGTATCTGGCCGGCGTGGCCGAGATGATGGCGATGAGCGGGATGTTCTCGGTGCTGGCACACATCGACTACCCGGTCCGGTCGTGGCCGGCGGAGCTGGTGGGCCCGTTCGACCCCACGGCGTTCGAGGAAGAGTTCCGGCACGCCCTGCGGGCCACCGCTCGGTCCGGCCGGGCGCTGGAGATCAACACCCGCCTGCCCCTGCACGCCACGATCCTCACCTGGTGGCATGAGGAGGGCGGCGACGCGGTCACCTTCGGCAGCGACGCGCACACCGCCGACCTCGTCGCGCACGGCTTCGTCGACGCGGCGCAGATGGCCGAGGCGCACGGCTTCCGCCCCGGAGCCAACCCCTTCGACCTGTGGGGACGGGCCGACCGATCAATATGCTGACGGCATGAGTCACGAGCTGGTGCAGCGGTTGCTGTCGCTGTGGACCGAGCCGGTGCCGGCCGGCGCTGAGGGCGAGGCGCGCTTCGCCACTTGCTACGCCGAGCAGCTCACTGTCAACGGTGTGCCGTTCGGCCGGGCCGACCTGGTCGCCCGGGCGCGCGCCCTGCAGGCGTCGTACTCCGGCATCCGGTGCGAGCTCCTCGAGGAGGTCGAGACGCCGGACCGCCTGGTGATCGGCTTCGTCATGCACGTGCGGCAGACCGGGCCGCTGACCACGCCGCTCGGCGTCCTCGAGCCGACCGGGCGCAGCGCGGCCGTCCGTACCATCGACATCCTGGCCGTGCGCGACGGCCTGATCACCGACATCACCGTGGTGGCCGACGAACTCGGCCTGCTCACCCAGCTCGAAGCCGTCCGACTGACCTGAACGCCCGGCTGCCGACGGCCAGGCCGACTACGAGACCCGGCTCAGCGCTGGGCCGCGCGCTCGTGCAGGGCGTGCATCTGCTCGTCGAACGGCGGCACCGGGCCGACCGTGGGGAGCTTCGGCGCGACGACGGTGATCGGGAGCGCGGCCACCGGCCCGGCC
>NZ_JBFAZH010001303.1:0-2038 GCF_040681735.1 Actinoplanes sp. NPDC051633
GCCGTGCCGAACGCGCCGACCAGGAGTTTGGACAGACCCAGCAGCGCTCGCCCCGGGCGGTTGGCGCGGACCATTCCGGTCAGCAACCGTGCTCGGCCGGTCAGCCGCGGGGCGACGTAGCGTAGTTCCCCGGAGTCGCCCTCGCCGACCACGTGGTGGATGGCGGCGACCCGCTTTGCCGGCTCGGCCGGTTCTCGGCGGGCGGGCGGCACCCGCTGGTCGGAAGCGTCGGTGAGCAGCCGGCTCACGAGGTCCGGGACGAGCGCGCGGACGGCTGGTAGCTGGCGAAGTCCCAATGCGGGCAGGGACACCATCGCGGCCCGGCGCTGGGCTGAGGTCTGCGCGACCAGCGGCATCCGGTCGGTGTGCAGCGGCAGGTCGGTCAGGCAGATCGCGAGGTCCCACCGGTCATCGGCGCGCCGGTGCTCAAGGTCGTCGAGCAGCGCCTCGGCGCCGCCGTCGCGGCGCGGCGCCACGTCACCCCAGCCCTCCCGGATGGTCCATCGCACGTCGGCGTCCACCCGCTCGGTGAGCCGATCGGCGAGCTCGGCGGTGAGGCGCGCGGTGACCCGTGCCGGGTGGTCGGGTGGGGTTGCCACCAGGCCGACGACGATCTCCGGACGCTGCTCTTCGGTACGGGTCATCGGCGCTCCTCACCGGTGGCTGGGCCTCGTCCCGGCGGCGGCGGTCGCCTGTCCGGGTGCACTCGTGCCCCGGTTTACCCGGGGACGCTCCGCCGGTCAACACGAGTGGCGTGGGGCTGTTCGAGGCGACCGTGTCGTCGGCGGATCGGCCGTTTAGGCGATATCTCGATGGGTAGGCGGCTTCGAATCACTCACGGGAACCGGCTTCGGACCCGCGGCGCGTTGCGCGCGCGAAGGAGGATCCATGGAACTGACGGCCACGACAACCATCCGCAAACCCGCGTCGGAGGTGTATGCGTTCTGGCGTGATCTGGAGAACCTCCCGAAGTTCATGGCGCACCTGGAGCAGGTCCGCGCCACCGGTGATCGGACGAGCCACTGGTCGGCTTCCGCCCCGTTCGGCTCGGATGTGGAATGGGACGCGGAGATCATCGACGAGGTACCCGCGGAGAAGATCGCGTGGCGCTCGACCGGCGACGCCGACGTGCCCAACGCCGGTACGGTCCGGTTCGTGCCGGCCCCGGACGGGGTGAGCACCGAGGTGCACGTCGTGCTGGTGTACGAGATCCCGGGTGGCCCGGTGGGCAAGGCGGTCGCCGAGTACTTCGGCGAGGAACCCCACCAGCAGCTCGACGACGACCTGCGCCGGCTCAAGCAGGTGCTGGAGACCGGCGAGGTGGTCCGCTCGGATGGCGCCCCGTGGGGCAAGCGGGCCCGCAAGGAGTTCCCGCAGCGTCCGGCGCAGCCGTTGTCGGACGCCGAGTTCGAGAAGGGAGCGGACGCATGAGGGCGAACACCTGGGCCGGTCGTAACAAGGTCGAGGTCCGCGACGTGCCGGACCCGAAGATCCTGAACAACCGCGATGCGATCGTACGGATCACCTCCACCGCGATCTGCGGCTCGGACCTGCACCTGGTCGACGGGTACGTGCCGACGATGCAGGACGGCGACGTCCTGGGCCATGAGTTCATGGGTGAGGTGGTCGAGGTCGGCCCGGGTGTCGATCCTGATCGTCTGCGTGCCGGGGACCGGGTCGTGGTGCCGTTCCCGATCGCGTGCGGCGCGTGCGCGGCCTGCGCGGCCGAGCTCTACTCGTGCTGTGAGAACACGAACCCCAACGCCGGGATCGCGGAGAAGATGTTCGGCCACCCGGTCGCCGGGATCTTCGGCTATTCGCATCTGACCGGCGGGTTCGCGGGCGGTCAGGCGCAGTACGCGCGGGTGCCGTTCGCCGACGTCGGCCCGCTGAAGATCGAGTCCGATCTGAGCGACGAGCAGGTGCTGTTCCTCTCCGACATCCTGCCCACCGGCTACATGGGTGCCGAGATGTGCGACATCCAGCCCAGCGACGTGGTGGCGGTGTGGGGCGCCGGCCCGGTCGGACAGTTCGCCAT
>NZ_JBFAZH010001304.1:0-2035 GCF_040681735.1 Actinoplanes sp. NPDC051633
TCCGTCTCGTCGGAGATCAGCATGCGCAGCCCGGCGCGCATGATCGCCTCGTCGTCGGCGAGCACCACCCGGATCACCGGGCCACCTCGGTGAGCGGGAAGGACGCCGCGACCCGGAAGCCGCCGCCGTCGCGCGGACCGGTCTCCAGCCGGCCACCGAACATGCCCACCCGCTCCCGCATGCCGACCAGGCCGTGGCCGTCCGACGTCGTCTCGTCGCCCGGGCCGCGGCCGTTGTCGGTCACGGTCAGGCACACGGCCTCCGGCCGGTAGTCGACTTCGACCGTCGCGACCGACGCCTCGGCGTGCCGCAGCACGTTGGTCAGTGCCTCCTGCGTGACGCGGTAGGCCGACATGTCCAGGCCGGCGGGCAGCTCGCCGGGCTCGCCGGCCACGGTCAGCCGCACATCGAGCCCGGCGGCGCGCACCTGCGCCACCAGATCGTCGAGGCGGCGCAGCGACGGCTGCGGGCCCAGCCCGTCGCTGTCGTCGGGGCGCAGCAGCCCGACCACCCGCCGGATCTCCGCCACACTGCGCCGGCCCAGCTCCTCGACCTGCGCCAGCGCGTCCCGCTCGACCGGCCGGTCGGAGAGCCGGCGCCGCACCACGCCGGCCTGCATGGTCATCACGCTCACCGTGTGTGCCACGGCGTCGTGCAGCTCGCGCGAGATCCGGGCGCGCTCGTCGTCGATGGCGGCCCGGGTCACCGCCGCCCGCGCCGCGGCCAGCTCCTGGGTCAGCCTGGTCAGCCGCAACGACCGCTCCTGCTCGCGCCGCAGCAGTGTGCCGAGGCTCCAGCCGAAGGCCACCAGCACACCGAAGAACACGAACTCCCAGCTGGTCTCACCGGCCAGCACCAGCGCGAGGGCGGGCAGCACCGCGGCGGCGAGGGCGGCGAGCGCCGCGCGGCGCGGTGGCCCCCGGTATGCCGCGAAGGCCACCAGGATCAGCTCGGCGATCAGCTGCGAGCCGCCCACGCCGGGCAGGCCGACGAATGCCGCGTAGGGCGCCACCAGCACGGCCAGCACCATCGCGGTGACCGGAAGACACGCCGCCAGGGGAAAGCAGAGGAACATCAGCACCGCGAGGCCGATCTCGTGCGGGCCCGGACCCTGCGGCACCTTGCTGCCGTTCATCTCCGCGAGCACGACGAGCGCCCAGATCAGGGCGACGACCAGGCCGGCGATCAACCACTGACGTCGAGTGCGCGGGGTATGCAAATCTGCCTCCTCCAAGAGCTAGACGTGAAGGTAGCCAGTGCCGGGCCACCTCCGAATCAGATCTGGGGAGGATCTCTGCGGCCCGATCGTCATCCCCGGGTATGACGGCTCCGGCGGCCGGGGTATCCCGCGGTCGCAGAGGAGTCGGGCTCGCACGCCGATCCGCGGTGCGGGGGGCCGCGAATAGCTTTTCTCCCATGACGAACAACGACCTGACCAGCAACAACAACCTCGTTCGCCGGTTGGCGGGCATCGCCCTGCTGGCCACCCCGGCGCTGCTCTTCGGCGCGATGGTGACCACTCCGGCCCAGGACGACGACTCGACGCCGGCCTACCTGGAGTCGCTGGCCCGCGACTGGGACCTGTCGATCCTGTCCGCGAACTTCTACCACTACTTCTGGGTGGTCCTGGCCCTCGGACTGCCCGCGCTGCTCACCCTGCTGCGGGGCCGGCGGGGCCGGACGATCGCCACGATCGGCGTGGCCGGCGGCATGCTCGGGGCGATCCAGATGTCCGGGCTGATCTTCGCGGACTGGTTCAACGCGGCCGGACCCGCGGTGGTCGGGCTGGACCAGGCGGTCGCCATCACGTCGAAGGTCAACGCCGACCCGTCGATGAGCTTCTGGCTCACCTCGGGCATCGCGCTCGGCCTGGTGATGCCCGCGATCGCGATGGCGGGGCTGGCCCGCAACGGCGTGATCGGCTGGTGGGCGGCGCCCGTCGCGTTGCTCCCGATGATCGCGGGCCCGATGGTCGGCGGCTTCGCCGGCGCGGTAGTCGGCAGCCTGGTGGGTGCGGCCTGCTGCGCGCCGCTGG
>NZ_JBFAZH010001305.1:0-2031 GCF_040681735.1 Actinoplanes sp. NPDC051633
TCGACGAGCAGCGCGTCGCCCGGCGTCCAGCCCTCGGGGGCCTCCCACTTGGGACCCGAGTTGCCGTTGTCGACCTCGACGACCTCCGGCAGGCGGATCTTCACCGGCGTCTGCAGGTGCAGCTCGCCGTTGTCGAACGCCATCCGTGCCTCGGCGTCCGAGCTGAAGACCCGGCCCTCGCCCTTGCCACCCGCGGTGAGGTGGGTCAGGTAGTAGAGGCCGATGACCATGTCCTGGGTGGGCATGGTGACCGGCTTGCCGTCGGCCGGCTTGAGGATGTTGTTCGACGACAGCATCAGGATCCGGGCCTCGGCCTGCGCCTCGGCCGACAGCGGCACGTGCACCGCCATCTGGTCACCGTCGAAGTCGGCGTTGAACGCCGTGCAGACCAGCGGGTGGATCTGGATCGCCTTGCCCTCGACCAGCTGCGGCTCGAAGGCCTGGATGCCCAGGCGGTGCAGCGTCGGCGCGCGGTTCAGCAGCACCGGGTGCTCGCTGATGACCTCTTCGAGGACGTCCCACACGACCGGCCGCTGACGCTCGACCATGCGCTTGGCCGACTTGATGTTCTGCGCGTGGTTCAGGTCGACCAGGCGCTTCATCACGAACGGCTTGAACAGCTCCAGAGCCATCTGCTTGGGCAGGCCGCACTGGTGCAGCTTGAGCCGCGGGCCGACCACGATGACCGAACGGCCGGAGTAGTCGACGCGCTTGCCCAGCAGGTTCTGCCGGAAGCGACCCTGCTTGCCCTTGAGCATGTCGGACAGCGACTTCAGCGGGCGGTTACCCGGGCCGGTGACCGGCCGGCCGCGGCGGCCGTTGTCGAACAGCGCGTCGACGGCCTCCTGCAGCATCCGCTTCTCGTTGTTGACGATGATCTCGGGCGCGCCCAGGTCGATCAGGCGCTTGAGCCGGTTGTTCCGGTTGATGACGCGGCGGTACAGGTCGTTCAGGTCGCTGGTCGCGAAGCGGCCACCGTCGAGCTGCACCATCGGGCGCAGGTCCGGCGGGATGACCGGGACGCAGTCGAGCACCATGCCCAGGGGCGAGTTGCGGGTGTTCAGGAACGCGGCGACGACCTTGAGCCGCTTGAGCGCACGGATCTTGCGCTGACCCTTGCCGGTGCGGATGGTCTCCCGCAGCGACTCGGCCTCGGCGTCCAGGTCCATGTTCGTCAGCAGCGCCTTGATCGCCTCGGCGCCCATGCCGCCCTCGAAGTACTCCCCGAAGCGGTCCCGCAGCTCGCGGTAGAGCAGCTCGTCGGTGACCAGCTGCTTGGCGTCGAGCTTGCGGAAGGTGTCGAGCACCTCGTCGAGCCGGTCGATCTCGCGCTGCGCCTTGTCCCGGATCTGGCGCATCTCCCGCTCGCCGGCCTCCTTGACCTTGCGGCGGACGTCGGCCTTGGCACCCTCGGCCTCGAGCTCGGACAGGTCCTGCTCGAGCTTGGCGGCGCGCTTCTCGATCTCCGAGTCGCGGCTGTTCTCGGACTGCCGCTTCTCGGCGAAGATCTCGTTCTCGATCGTCGACAGGTCGCGGTGACGCGCCTCGGCGTCGACCTTCGTGATCACGTACGACGCGAAGTAGATGATCTTCTCGAGGTCCTTGGGCGCCAGGTCGAGCAGGTAGCCCAGCCGGCTCGGCACACCCTTGAAATACCAGATGTGCGTGACCGACGCGGCCAGCTCGATGTGACCCATGCGCTCACGGCGGACCTTGGACCGGGTCACCTCGACGCCGCAGCGCTCACAGATGATGCCCTTGAATCGGACCCGCTTGTACTTGCCGCAGTAGCACTCCCAGTCCCGCTGAGGACCGAAGATCTTCTCGCAGAAGAGTCCGTCCTTCTCGGGCTTGAGCGTGCGGTAGTTGATCGTCTCGGGCTTCTTGACCTCGCCGTGCGACCACTGGCGGATGTCGTCAGCGGTAGCAAGGCCGATGCGCAACTCGTCGAAGAAGTTGACGTCGAGCACTTGGACTATCCCTCGTGTTTCGTTGCTCGGATAAATTCCAGGCCGGCGGGGCGGCGTCCGG
>NZ_JBFAZH010001306.1:0-2026 GCF_040681735.1 Actinoplanes sp. NPDC051633
ACTCGGCGGAGTTCACGGCCTACGTCGAGGAGTTCCCCGGCGGTCAGAAGTTCTTCGACATCTTCGCCAACGTCAAGAAGGCACGCCCGACGATCGCCGGCTACGAGGTCCTGTCCCGCAACGTCGGCGATGCGGTCTCCAAGGTCCTGCAGAACGCGGCCAAGCCGAAGGAAGCTCTCGACGAGGCGGCCAAGAAGTCCGCCGACGCCGTGGGGGAATGACATGGCGCTGACCTTCGCCGCGGACCCGCGGGCCCACCCACCACAGCCGGCCGGCCACCGGCAGGTGGGCCCGCGGGGGCGGGGGCGCCGGCACCTGACCGGCTGGGCGTTCGCGGGACCCGCCACGGTCATCGTGGTCGGGCTGTCGCTCTTCCCGGCGATCTGGGCGTTCTTCATCTCGCGGGCGAAGTGGAACGGCATCGCACCGGCGACGATGGTCGGCTGGCAGAACTACGAGCGGCTCGCGAGCGACCCGGACATGGCGGCGGCGGCCAAGCACACGCTGCTGCTGACCGTCCTGTTCGTGCCGTCGTCCATCGTTCTGGGCATTCTCATCGCGATCGCGCTCAACCAGAAGATCCGGCTGATCGGCTTCTACCGCACCTGCATCTTCGTCCCGTACGTGGCCTCGGCGGCGGCGACCGGCATCCTGGCGGGCTTCATCTTCAACCCGCAGTTCGGCGCCGCCAACGAGATCTTCCGGTTCTTCGGCATCCCCACGCAGCAGTTCCTGGAGAACCCGAATCAGGCGATGTACGTGATCGCCCTGATCGCGCTCTGGGGCGAGGTCGGGTTCACCTCGGTGATCTACCTGGCCGCTCTGCAGGACATCCCGAAGGAGCTCGTCGAGGCGGCGCGGATCGACGGCGCGAACAGCTGGCGAGTGTTCCGGCACGTGACGATGCCGGAGCTGAAGCCGGTAACCGTGTTCACCGTGATCTGGCAGACGATCACCGCGATGCAGATGTTCGACCTGATCTACACGACCACCCGGGGCGGCCCGCTGAACAGCACGCAGACCGTCGTGTACTACATCTACGAGCTCGCCTTCCAGACCCAGCGGCTCGGCTACGGCGCGGCGGCGGCGTACCTCCTGTTCGCGGTCACCATGATCCTCTCGCTCGGCGTGCTGTGGTACAGCCGGCGCAGCGGACAGGAGGGCTTCTGATGCGCCGCCTGCCGTTCAGCCCCTGGCATCTGCTGTTGATGCCGCTCGCGCTGATCTTCGTGCTGCCCCTGGTGCAGATGCTCCTGACCTCGGTGATGACCAACGCGGAGATCAACAAGTTCCCGCCCCAGCTGATCCCGACCTCGATCAACCTCGAGGGCTTCCGGACGGTGCTGACCGACACCAAGATCCTTCAGTGGTTCGCCAACACCGTCCTCGTCTCGGCGATCAGCGTGATCGGGCATCTCGTGCTCTGCTCGCTGGCGGGGTACGGATTCGCCCGCCTCAAGTTCGCCGGCCGCGGCCTGGCCTTCGTGCTCATCCTGGCGACCGTGATGATCCCGATCCAGCTGCTGATGATCCCGACCTACATCATGTTCACCCGGCTCGGGATCGTGGACACGCTGGCGGCGGCCTTCGTGCCGTGGCTCGCCTCGGCCTTCGGCATCTTCCTCATGCGGCAGTTCTTCATGGGCCTGCCGCTGGAGCTCGAGGAGGCGGCCACATTGGACGGTGCGAGCGTGTTCCGCACCTTCCGCAGCGTGGTGCTGCCACTGGCCCGCCCGGCGCTGGCCACGCTGGCCATCTTCACCCTGCTGTCCAGCTGGAACGACCTGCTGTGGCCGCTGATCGCGATCAGCGACGACAGCCGGTTCACCCTGCAGGTCGGCCTCACCAGCTTCCAGGGCACCCGGCGCACCGAGTGGTCGCAGCTGATGGCCGGCAACGTGATCAGCACGATGCCGCTGATCCTGGCGTTCCTCTTCGCGCAGAAGAGGTTCATCGCCACGATGAGCTTCACCGGGCTGAAAGGCTGATCTCCTCCGGCGTCGCCTGCGCCGCGGTGCCGCCGGCC
>NZ_JBFAZH010001307.1:0-2026 GCF_040681735.1 Actinoplanes sp. NPDC051633
GCGCTGCATGGAACACCGACGAAAACCGCCACGTCAATGGGTGTCGGCCTACGAAATCCGCACCCCGACCCACCCCTTGACGACCGAAACAGCACCATCTCGCAAGCGCCCGCGCCCTCGTCACCCGTACGGGAACCGCAGGCCCCGGCCGAAAAAAGACGGGCCCGAAGCCGGCGAAAGCTGCCTTCGGGCCCGGATGTCCGCGCGGCTCAGTGGTTGCGGGGGAAGCCCAGGTCGACGCCTGCCGGGGTGTCGGAGGGGTCGGGCCAGCGGGTCGTGACGACCTTGCCCCGGGTGTAGAAGTGGGTGCCGTCGTTGCCGTAGATGTGGTGGTCGCCGAAGAGGGAGTCCTTCCAGCCGCCGAAGGAGTAGTAGGCCATCGGCACCGGGATGGGGACGTTGATGCCGATCATGCCGACGTTCACGCCGCGCTGGAACCGGCGGGCCGCCTCGCCGCTGCTGGTGAAGATGGCGGTGCCGTTGCCGTACTGGTTGGCGTTGATCAGGTCGATCGCGGCGTCCACGGTGTCGGTGCGCACCACCGACAGCACCGGGCCGAAGATCTCCTCCCGGTAGACGTCCATCTCGACGCCGACCTGGTCGATGACCGTGGGCCCGACGAAGAAGCCGTCCTCGAAGCCGGGCACCTTGAGCCCGCGCCCGTCGACGGTCACCTTCGCGCCCTGGCTCTCGCCGGTGCCGATCAGCGACTCGATGCGCTCCTTCGCGGCGGCGGTGACCACCGGGCCCATCTCGCTCTTCGGGTCGCGCCCGGAGCCGACCACGACCTCGGACGCCTTGCGGTTCACGATGTCCATCAGCGGATCGCCGGCCGCGCCGACCGCCACCGCGGCGGAGATCGCCATGCAGCGCTCGCCGGCCGAGCCGAACGCGGCCGCGGTCAGGTGGTTCGCGGCGTACTCGAGGTCGGCGTCGGGCAGGATGATCGCGTGGTTCTTGGCGCCGCCCAGGGCCTGCACCCGCTTGCCGTTCGCGGTCGCCCGGGTGTGGATGTACCTGGCGATCGGCGTGGAACCGACGAACGAGACCGCGGCGATGTCGGGGTGGTCGAGGATCGCGTCGACGGCCACCTTGTCGCCGTGCACGACGTTGAAGACGCCGTCCGGCAGACCGGCGCGCTGCCACAGCTTCGCCACGTAGTTGGACGCCGACGGGTCGCGCTCGCTGGGCTTGAGCACGAAGGTGTTGCCGCAGGCGATGGCCACCGGGTGCATCCACATCGGCACCATCGCCGGGAAGTTGAACGGGGTGATGCCGGCCACCACGCCGAGCGGCTCGCGGAAGCTGTACACGTCGACCCCGTTCGACGCCTGGTCGGAGAAGTCGCCCTTGAGCAGCGTCGGGATGCCGCAGGCGAACTCGATCACCTCGAGGCCGCGCTGCACCTCGCCCGCGGCGTCGGAGAGCACCTTGCCGTGCTCGTCGGAGATGATCTCCGCGAGCTCCTTCACGTTGGCGTTGACCAGCTCACGAAAGGCGAAGAGCACTTTGGTACGGGCGCTGAGCGACGCCTGGCTCCAGGACGCGAACGCCTCCTTAGCCGTGGCGACCGCGGTGTCCACGTCGGCCGTCTCGGCCAGCACCACCTCGTGCTGCGCCTGCCCGGTCGCGGGGTTGAAAACGGTGCCGCGCCTGGTGCTCGCGCCTTCGGTCGAAGACCCGCCGATCCAGTGCTCGATGGTTGCCACTTCAGGGGCCCTTTCTCTACAGGTAGTCGCGCTGGGCGCGCTTGAACTGGTCGTACGCGGCCCGGGCGGCCCGGGTGCTGTCCAGGGTGGAGACCTCGCTGACCGGCACGTCCCACCAGCTCTCGCTGGACGGCACGGGCGACAGGGGGTCGGTCTCGACGTGTTTCTGTTTAAATTGAGCTTTATGATAGTTTCTAGTCTGAACCAAATTCGTTGCATCAGCTTCAACCCAAAAATGGTGGTTGCTATAAATTGC
The DNA here is from genome assembly GCF_040681735.1 of Actinoplanes sp. NPDC051633. Taxonomy (NCBI): domain Bacteria; kingdom Bacillati; phylum Actinomycetota; class Actinomycetes; order Micromonosporales; family Micromonosporaceae; genus Actinoplanes; species Actinoplanes sp. NPDC051633. Next base: position 1,966 of record NZ_JBFAZH010001307.1, read on the forward strand.
TAAATATCAAATTAACTATGTACTCTTTATCTTTAAAATTATTAAAATTGTATTGTTTGTC
>NZ_JBFAZH010001308.1:0-2019 GCF_040681735.1 Actinoplanes sp. NPDC051633
CTCCGGCTTCCCTTCCCCGGCAGCAAGCGCAACAATCCGGACGCACCGCCGACCCCCACCCAGGCCACGGTGACGGTCGCCCGCCCGTATGCGCTGATCGACGTCTTCCCGCACCGCGGCGACGACGGCGGCAAGGCGACCGCCGAGGCGGCCCGCGTCAAGCTCGCGAACGCCGGCATGCCGGTCAAGCTGGTCGACAGCCTGACCTCGAACGAGCTCGCCGACCAGGGCACCGGGTTCTGGGTGCTGCTCCAGGACGGCTTCCCGACCCCGGAGGCCGCCCAGGCCTTCTGCACGCAGTGGAAGCTTGTCGCTCCTAAGTGCACGGTCACCCCCTAGCCGATCTCCGCATTACCGGGCCGGACGAGTCCCGCCTCGTAGGCCGCGATCACCAGGTGGACGCGGTCCCGGGCGTCGAGCTTGGTCAGCAGCTTGCCCACGTGTGACTTGACCGTCGGCATCGTGACCCGCAGACGATCGGTGATCTCGGTGTTCGACAAACCCTCGGCGACCAGCCGCAGCACCTCCTGCTCGCGTTCGGTGAGGGTGTCGAGGCTTCGGGTTGGCGCGGCCGGACTGTCGGGCCGGGCGACGAATGCCTCGATCAGCTGCCGTGTCGCGCTCGGCGCCAGGATCGACTCGCCCGCGTGCACCAGCGGGATGGCGGCCAGCAACTCGTCGGGATGGCCGTGCTTGAGAAGGAACGCGCTGGCGCCGGCCTGCAGGGCGCCGACCACATATTGCCGCAGGTCGAAGGTCGTCAGCATGATGACCCTGGTGTGCGGCGTCCGCGCGGAACGGCAGATGAGCCGCGTCGCCTCGATCCCGTCCATCTGCGGCATCTGGATGTCCATCAGCACGATGTCGGGCAACTCACGACGCGCGACCGCGACCGCCTCCCCGCCGGTCGACGCCTCCCCGACGACCTGCACCCCCTTGTCCTGCTCCAGGAGAAGGCGGAAGCTCGCGCGGACCATCGTCTGGTCGTCCGCGATGGCGACCCGGATCACCGGACATCCTCCAACCTGGCGCGGACCGTCCAGCCCCCGTCCGGACCCGGCCCGGCGTAGAACTCCCCGCCGTACAACGCCACCCGCTCCTCCATGCCGACCAGGCCCTGACCTCCCTCTCCACGGCCGGCCAGCGCGCCGGCGCCGTCATCGCTGACCTCCACGCACACCCCGTCCACCCGCGTCTCGACGCTGACCCGGCACCGGGTCGCACCGGCGTGTTTGAGCACGTTGGTCAGCGACTCCTGCACGATGCGGAAGACGGCCGTGCCCAGCCCGACCGGCATTTCGAGCGAACCGCTGCGGACGAACTCGACCCGCAGGCCCGTGGATGCGGCGGCGTCGATGAGCCCGTCGAGATCCGGGCCGTCCGGGTCGGGCTCGGGGTCCTCCGCGGCGCGTAGCGCACCCAGGGTGCGCCGCATCTCGAGCAGGGCGGTGCGACTGGTCGCCTCGATGACCCGCAGCGCCTCTCGCATCTCGTCCGGACGGTTGTCGGCCACGTGGTTGGCGATCGTCGCCTTCACCGAGATCAGGCTCATGCTGTGCGCGACGATGTCGTGCACCTCCCGCGCGATCCGCATCCGCTCCTGGTCGACCGCCCGCGCCGTGGACAGCTCGACGGCTCGGGCGGCCTGGGCCCGGCGTTCCCGCACGGTCCAGCCGAGCGCCCAGCACGACCCGATCACCAGCATGCTGAACGCCGCCCCGGCCGCCCCCGGGCCGGACGGCGACGACTCCACGAACATCTGCGCGGCCAGCACGGTGACGACGGCGGCGGCCGCGATCACCGGCGAGCGCCGGCCGCCGACGCTCGTGCCGACTATGTAGAGCACCATGCCCACGGCCACCAGGGGCCCGGCCGAGGCATAGTCGGGAACGACGCCGGTCACCAGGGCGGCCGAAGCCACGACGACGACCGTGACGGCCGCGGCCAGAGGCCAACGCCGCCGGACCAGGGTGGGAGCGCTCAGCAGCACGGCCGCCAGGAGGGTGACCCCCGCGGGCT
>NZ_JBFAZH010001309.1:0-2019 GCF_040681735.1 Actinoplanes sp. NPDC051633
ATCCTAATTTCCATATTAAAAAACAACAAGGTAAAGTTGTCGTAGAAGAATTATTCCCTAATCCAAAGAAACAAAAATCAAATTATACAGCTAACGTCGCAGATGACCTCCGGCATCCGGTCCACCATCTCCATGTCGACCATTTCGATCACCAGCCAGGGCTGCGTCGAGAAGGCGATGATCGACATGTGCGCGAACTCGGACACCCGCGGGCTGTTGACCAGTGCGTTGTGGAGCTTGCCGAGGATTCGGTTGAGCGCAGCCTGATGTGGCTGCATGGACAGCGAGACGTCGATGACCAGATACGTCGGCAGGCACTTCTGCCGCGTCGCGTACCTTGATTGATCCGTCATTGCCGAATACCTCCCAATCACAGACCGGCCATGGCGACGCAGATGATGAGCACGACCACCGCCACCACGACGCCGAGCATGACCATGCCCGCCGACGACCCGCTCTTCGCGGCGGCGGCCGATCCCGGTGGCGGCACGACGAGACCCGGTCGCGCGGCGGGTTGCGGGCGCCGGCGGACGATGTCCGGCGGCATCGGTGGCATCGGCCGGCAAGTCAACGGCGTCCGCAGGTACGGCAACCCGCTCAGCGCCGCGTGCATCGCCGACACGGATGGGCGGCGGATGCGGTCGGCGGCCAGAAGGATGTCCAGCAGCAGCGTTCTGGCGCCGAACTCGGGAGAGATCCGCGCCAAGCCGTGCACCATCCGGTCGTGTTCTCGCCGGCCGGTGAGGCATCGGCCGACGAGCAGCGCGATCCGATACCGGTCGGTGTAGACGTCGGCCGGTGCCGGCCCGACGGTCAGCGGGTCGTCCCAGTTCGGCTGCGCCATGTTGGGCTTCACACGAAAACCGATCCCGTCGATGTCGATTAAATACACCGAGCGGCCAGCCGGGTTCCAGAACATGTTGGAGTACGACCAGTCCGAGTACACCAAGGCGTTCCGCTCGAGCACCGCCCCGATCGTGGCGATGCCCACGCACGCCGCCACCCGGTCAGACCAGGACGGCACCGGCAGACCACGGCGCCGGATCGACTCGTCCGGCTTGGCCAGCAGGTCCACCTCGAGGTAGCGCTCGTCATGACCGATCCGGAACTCGGCCGGCGCGGCGGGCAGCACGCAACCGATCGAGCGACCGAAATCGTCGGTCAGCCGGGCCACGGGCCAGCAGGTGTGCTCGCGTATCGCCGTCCGGTCGACTGGAGAAGCCTTCTCCGGCACCGCGATCAGCCAGTTGAGCCGGGCGGTGTCCATCTCGCCCTGCGGTGCCTTGTAGATCTTCACCAGCCAACCCGGGTGGTTGACCAGCGGATAGATCCCCTTGCTCTCTCCGTCGCCCTCACTGAGCGCCGTCCCGAGAGGACCCGCGTCGCCGACGGACAGCACCGGACCGACCGGCCACCGGGCGGACGACGCGCGCGCGGCCTCAGTCACCGCAACCACCGCTCGGCGTCCACACCACCACGGCCGTCCGGTCATCCTGCTCGCCTCGTGCGTCGAAGCACACGTCGTTCAGGAACGACGGCGCCGGCGGCGGTTCCGACCAGCGCTGGCAGAAGTAGTCGTTGGCCCGTTCGTGCGCCGACCACAGGTCGCCCACGCCATCGGTGACCAGCGCCAGCGTGTCGCCGGGCCCGACCCTGAGCAGCTCCTGGTGCCCTCGGGCCCAGTCCATCGGCAGCACCGTGCCGACCTCGCTCGAACGCAGTCCGTCCCCGCCGCCTTTGGCGTCGCCCAGCAGGTGTTCCCAGCGCCGCTCCGCCCGGCGCCACACCGACACGTCACCGATCCAGCCGAACCAGGCCCGGCGGAATCCATCGGGTCCCGGCGCAGCCTCGATCGCGGCGACGACGATGACGGCGCACACATCGGCGTCGGACAGCCCGGCACCGCTCGCCGAAGCGCTCATCGATATCAAAATCCTTAAATCAATATCTGAATATATATCAGAATCATTTCTAGCAATACTTCCGCCATAAAACGCCCCAAGTACACTCTTATTAACA
>NZ_JBFAZH010001310.1:0-2017 GCF_040681735.1 Actinoplanes sp. NPDC051633
ACCGGGAAGAGGCCCGCGGGGCCGAGGTCGACGCGCCCCTGAAGGAGGCCCGGCAGCGGGCCGACAGCCGGCAGGCCGCGGCCGGGTTCACCGCACTGCGCGGCCCGGGCCTCACGGTGGTGCTGAACGACTCGTCGAGGCGGGCCGGCGACGGCGGGCCGAACGATCCGCGGAACGACGATCTCGTTGTCCACCAGGGCGATGTGCAGGCCGTGGTGAATGCGCTGTGGGCCGGCGGGGCCGAGGCGATGACGATCATGGACATCCGCGTCGTCAGCACGAGCGCCGTACGATGCGTCGGCAACACGCTGCTTCTGCACGGTCAGGTCTTCTCCCCACCGTTCAAGATCACGGCAATCGGCGAACCCCCAGCACTGCATCGAGCGTTGGAGTCCGCGAAGGGCGTCCAAGAGTTCAAGACTGCGGTCGCCGACTTCGGACTCGGGTATCAGGAAACCACCGAGAGGAACGTGACAGTGGGGGCGTACGACGGGTCGAGCGACCTACGGACCGCTCGGGCGGCGCAGTGAGCGGTCCGCCCGAGTTTGCCGAGGGTGTGCCCAATTCGGGCCGCCACAGGGCACCGGACGGCGACGCCCAGACGGCTTACATTCCGCGACTGAGCGACGCCGCTCCGGATGGGGTTCCCGGAGGGCCGCTGGACCCGCCCGTCGGCCTGGGCCAGTCGATCACTCCCCCTCCCGCTCGTGCTTCCACCCCTCCCGGCCCTGCTTCCGGTCCTTCGGCGAGCTCACCCTCGTCGGCTCCGGGTGCGGCATCGCCGGCACGCGCTGCGGCGGGCGCGGCTTCGTCAGCGTCGGCACCTTCTTCTGCCTCGGATTCCTCCGCAGCTCCTTCTGCTTCCGGTGCGGCGCCGGCTACAGCTTCTCCCGCGGAGGAGAAGGCGTCGCCTGCGCACGATGGGGCTCCTTCCGCGCCCGTTGCGGCACCGTCCGCAGCCGGTGGGATCTCACCTACGCCGGTCTCGGCTGCACCTGCTCTGCGGCCCGCTACGCCGGCTCAGGCCGCTCGCCTGGCCGCGGATGGGGCAACCGGTTCACCCGCCGACACCGCGGTACTCAACGGCGATGAGCCCGCGGTCGGCAGCCGATGGCGGGCGGCGCTGCGCGCGAATGCGGCGGGCAAGGCCGCGGCGAGCGGCCGTCGTTCCTTGAACGGCTCGGGCCGATCGTCAACTTCCGCGCCGACCACGTCGATACCGGCGGCAGCTCCTCTCGTGGTCGTCGCCGGCCGATCGCAGCCGCCGCCTCCAACGCCAGGCCCGGCCACCGGACCAAGCCCGGCCACCGGACCAAGCCCGGCCACCGCACCGAACCCGGCCGTCGGGCCGAACTTGACCGCCACGCCGAACCCGGTTCCCAAGCCGAGCCCGCTCGCTGAGCCGAGCCCGCTGTTCACACCGAACGCGGCCGCCACACCGAACCCCATCGCCGCGCTGAGCCCAGCCACCACGCCGAACCCGGCCGTCGGGCCGTGGTCGACCACCACGCCGAGCTCAGCCGCCGGACCCGGCTCCGCGGCTGGGCCGAGCTCAACCGCCCGGCCGGACGCGAACGCAGGTCAGACACCGGACCTCGTCTGGGCTGAAGGTCGGGCTCGCGAGCCCATCGGGAGCGCCCAGGTCGAGAGTCTGCGGCCTGCCGGCGCTGGTCCGCCAGGCAACGCACCCGAGCCAAGCGCCACGCCAGGACGGTCTGAAAGCGCAAGCCACCCGCCGAGCCTCGGCCCGAGCGGACACCCGGAACAGGCCCCTAACCCGGCAAGCGACTCCCCTGGCGGTGATTCCACCAGGAGTGACGTGCCGAGCAGTGCCGCGCCCAGCAGCGAGCTTTCGAGCAGCGACCTGCCAAGCGGTGGCACGCCGGCTCAACGTGCCGGCGATGTCACCGGATCAGACCCAGCCGATCAGAACGGGCACGGCGGTCGGCGGTCACGTGGGGTAGAAGGACGACGGGGTCTTCCGGAGGCCCGAGCTGACGTGCCTGGTGGTGTCCGC
>NZ_JBFAZH010001311.1:0-2016 GCF_040681735.1 Actinoplanes sp. NPDC051633
CCCGACACCGTCATCACCGGCCCCACCCCGGCCACCCCCTCCTGGAGGCGACACCCATGAAAACGTTCACCCGCACCCGCACCCGCTCCCGTGCCAGGCGGCTCGAGCCCGGTGGTGGCCGTCCGGGCTCGTCGCTGGCGGCCACCGCCGCCCCGGCCTCTGTGGAGGTCACCCCGCGGTTCCTGCGGGTCGGGGACGGCTTCACGGCCACCCTGGTGGTCACCGGTTACCCCGCCGAGGTCGGCCTGGCCTGGCTCGAACCCTTGCTGTCCTGGCCGGGCCGGCTCGACCTGGCCCTGCACATCGACCCGCTACCCGCCCCCGTCGCCGCCGCCCGGCTGCGCACCCAGCGGGCCCGGTTCGAATCCAGCCGCCGCGCAGACCTGCGTCACGGGAAGCTGACCGACCCGCAGACCGAGGCCGCCGCCGATGACGCCGCCGATCTGGCCAACCAGCTGGCCCGCGGCACCGCGAGGCTGTTCCGCGTCGGCCTGTACCTGACCGTGCACGCCCGCACCGAAGACGAACTCGTGCGGGCCTGCGCGCAGGTGAAGGCCGCCGCCGCATCCACCCTCATCGAGGTCCAGCCCGCGACGTGGCGGCACCTGCCCGGCTGGACCAGCACCCTGCCCCTAGCGTCCGACAGCCTGCAGATGCGCCGCACCATGGACACCCACGCCCTGGCCGCCGCCTTCCCGCTTGCGTCGGCGGATCTGCCCGCCCCGCTGCCCGGCGACCCGCCCGCCTCCGGCGGCGTCCTCTACGGGATCAACCCCGACTCCCAAGGCATCGTCTGGTGGGACCGGTGGGCGCAGGAGAACCACAACACGGTCGTGCTGGCCCGCTCCGGCGCCGGGAAGTCCTATCTGGTCAAACTCGACATCCTGCGCCAGCTGTACCAGGGCGTACAGGTCGCGGTCGTCGACCCGGAGGACGAATACGGGCGGCTCGCCGACGCCGTCGGCGGCACGATCGTCCGGCTCGGCGCCCCCGGTGTGAAGATCAACCCTTTCGACCTGCCGACCGGTGACACCCGCCCCGACGTACTCACCCGCCGCGGCCTGTTCCTGCACACCCTCACCGCGGTTCTGCTGGGGCAGGCCCCTTCGCCGGGCGAACGCGCCGCCCTCGACCGGGCCATCCTCGCCGTCTACCGGCAGGCCGGGATCACCGCGGACCCGGCCACCCACCACCGGCCCGCCCCACTGCTGAAAGACCTGACAGCGGTGTTGCACGCCGACGACGATGACGCGGCCCGGCAGCTCGCGGCGCGGCTCGCGCCATGGGTACACGGCTCCTTCGCCGACCTTTTCAACTCACCGACCACCACCCGCCCCGACGGGCACCTGGTCGTCTGGTCGCTGCGGCACCTGAGCGACGAGCTGCGCACCGTCGGCACCCTGCTCACCCTGGACGCGATCTGGCGCACCGTCGACACCCCCGGCGCCGCCACCACCAGCGTCGAAACACCCACCACCAGCACCGGCGCCACCAGTGCCGACGCGACCGGCGTCGCGGTTACCGGTGCGGGTGTGCGCCGGATGGTGGTGGTGGACGAGGCGTGGCTGCTGCTGCGCGACGGCGAAGGCGCCCGATTCCTGTTCCGCATGTCGAAAGCCGGGCGGAAACGCAACGCCGGCCTGACGGTGATCACCCAGGACGTTGCCGACGTGCTCGGCACCGACCTCGGCCAGGCCGTCGTCGCGAACGCCGCCACCCAGATCCTGCTCAAGCAGGCCCCGCAGGCCATCGATGAGGTTGCCGCCGCGTTCGGGCTGACCGCCGGGGAACGCCGCATGCTGCTCACCGCCCCCGTCGGGCACGGCCTGCTGGTCGCCGGGACGAAACGGACCGCGTTCGAGTCCATCGCCTCCCCCGCCGAACACCGATTGGCCACCACCACACCGGCTGAGCTGTACGACTCAAGCGAGGGAGACGACCTATGACAGCACCCCTGCCGCCGGCGCTCGCATCACCATCTCCGGCGCTGTCACCGGCGCTGTCACCGGCGCTGTC
>NZ_JBFAZH010001312.1:0-2010 GCF_040681735.1 Actinoplanes sp. NPDC051633
GGACGACTCCGGCCGGGCCGACCGGACCGGCGGCCTGCTCGCGCGAAATGGCGGATACCTGCTCCAGCTCGCCGACGACAGCCTTGATGCGCGTACGTTCGAGCGGCTCGCCGCCGCCGGGGCGCGCGCTCTCGAGGCCGGTGACTTCGCTCGCGCGCGGGACGTCCTCACCGAGGCGCTGCTGCTGTGGCGCGGTTCGGCCCTGGCGGCGTTCGCCACCGAACCGTTCGCCCGGGCCGCGGCCACCCGGCTCGACGGTCTGCGGCTGCAGGCGCAGGAGAACCGGCTGACCGCCGACCTGGCCCTGGGCCGGCACGCCGACCTGGTTGCCGAGCTCGAGAACCTCACGGCGTCGCACCCGCTCCGCGAGCGGTTCTGGCACCAGCTCATGGTGGCGCTGTACCGGGCCGGGCGACAGAGCGAGGCGCTGGCCGCCTACCGGGCCGCCCGCGACGTGCTGGCCGGTCAGCTCGGTGTGGAGCCCGGCCCGGAGCTGCGGCAGTTGCACGGGGCAGTGCTGCGCCAGGATCCGGCCCTCGATACGCAGGCGCCCGCCACGTCACCGCCCCACCGGGTGGGCAATGTGCCCGCCGGGTTGACCAGCTTCGTGGGGCGGCAGCGCGACCTCGATGAGGTCGGCCGCCGCCTCCGAGCCGGCCGCCTCGTGACGCTCACCGGTGTCGGCGGCGCCGGCAAGAGCCGCCTCGCGGTGGAGGCCGCCATCGCCGCGCGGGCTGACTTTCCCGATGGCACGTGGCTGGTCGACCTCGCCGTGCTCACCCAGCCAGGGCTCGTCGTCTCCGCCGTCGCGCGAGCTCTCGGTGTGCGGGAGCACGCCCGCCGGCCGCTCAGCGAGATGATCGCGGACCACCTCGCGACGGCCACGGCACTGGTGATTCTGGACAATTGCGAGCACGTCCTGGCAGAGGTCGCCGAGATCGCCGACGGTCTTCTGCGCGCCTGCCCGGCGGTGCGGATCGTCGCCGCCACCCGGGAACGGCTGCACGTCACCGGGGAACAGGTCTGGCCAGTGGGCGGCCTCACCGTTCCGGCGCCCGGCGTGGTGGGCGGCGCGGCGGTCGCCGGCACCGATGCGGTCCAGCTGATCGTGGAGCGGGTGGCCGCCGCCAGTCCGGCGTTCACGCTGACGGACGCCAACAGCGGCGCGATCGCGCAGATCTGCCGGCGTCTGGACGGGTTGCCGCTGGCGCTCGAACTGGCAGCGGCGAGCATTCAGGCGCTCGGCGCGGACCGGGTGGCGCGTGGGCTCGACGACCGGTTCCGGTTGCTCGTGCGGGGCAGCCGTACCGCGCTGCCGCGGCACCAGACGCTGCAGGCGATCGTCGATTGGAGCTACGAGCTGCTCGACGCCGCGCACCGCGACCTGTTCGACCGGCTCGCCGTCTTTGTCGGAGGGTTCACCCTGCCTGCCGCGGAGGCCGTCTGCGCCGACGGGGAATCCGCCGGACCGGTGGCGGACCTGGTGACCGGTCTGGTGGACAAGTCGCTGGTGCTCATCGAGAGGCCGGACGCGGCCACGCCGCGCTACCGGATCCTGGAGACCTTGCGAGCGTACGGCTGGCAGCGGCTCGCCGGCTCGGGGCGGGCCGACGCGATCCGGGACCGGCACGCCACCCATGTGCTGACGATGGTGCGAAAGGCCCGCGCGGCATGGCAGAGCACGCAGCAACCGGTCTGGTTGCGGCGGTTGGAGGCCGAGCTCGGCAACATCAGGGCGGCATTGCAGTGGCTGGTCGAGCGGGGCGACGCGGCCACGGCGGTGCGCCTGGCCGGATCTCTCTATCCGTTGTGGGACCGCCACGGCCACTACCGGGAGGGTCGCCGCTGGCTGACCCGGGCCCTCGCGATGGACGACCGGGACGCGCCCGTGCCGCCGGTGGTGCGGGCACGCGCCCTGGACAGCCTGGCCGGCCTGGCCGTGCTGCAGGGCGACCTCGCCGCCGCCGAGGCCGCCGCGGGGGAGTCGGCCGAGCTGGGCCGGTCGGCCGG
>NZ_JBFAZH010001313.1:0-2008 GCF_040681735.1 Actinoplanes sp. NPDC051633
GTCAAGGTCAGCCAGATGGCGTCGCACGGTGCCGGGACCCAGTTCGGGCCGCCCCTATTCTGAAGTCCCGCGCCGATCTTCAGCTCGCCTGGGCTCGAGGCGGCTTGGCATTGCTTGGTGGTGTCGGTGCGAGGTTTCGAGCCAGCGCTGTTGTCTGGCGTCGGGACCGTCGCCGGTGCTCGCGAGGGTGCTGAGGACGAACGACGTACGCCCGTGCTCCCGCCGACTTTGCCGCTAGGTGACGCTGGCGGCGGAGTCAGGGCTGGGGAGGACGCCGATGCCCGGGTTGTTGGGGACGACGAGCCGACCACGGGCAACGACGCGCTGGTCGCCGGCGGAGAGACCGCAACGATCTGGTCGTCTGCTCGCTCGCCGGCCGGAAGCCAGCCGTTGACCAACGCGGCCGAGCCGACGACTGTGAGCAGCACCGCGGTAGCGACCGTGCCCACGGCGGCCGGGCGGACAGCACGCCGCCTCTGCGAAGACGTGCCTGTTCTACTGTTTCCGCGAGACGGTGTCGGCGAGGACCTGCCGGTTCTACTATCACCGGGCGGCGGCAGCGTCGACACACCGACCGGTGCCATCCGCGACAAGGGAGAAGGAGATCGGATCGCGAACCGGATAAGGCCCTGGCTCCATGCGACCAGGTCAGCTGGGCGCTTCGCCGGCACGGGATCCATGGCCGAGATGAGATGCCGTACGAATGTCTCGGGTTCGTCGATGCCCGCCTCCGACGCCGCGTGCATGAGGTCGGCTACCCAGCGGGAGCGCGAGGTTTCCGGGCCGGAGGCGTGCGGGTCGGACCCGGTGAGGCAGAAGGCTGCGACCGCGCCGAGCGAGTACATCTCGGTCGCGACGGACCGGGCTCGGCGGGGCGCGGCGCGAACTTCCGGCGCGGCGTACTCGGGCGTGTGCATACCGGACGGGTCGAACCCGTCATCGGCTCGGCGAAGCGTGGTCACGTCGATGAGCACCAGGCCGTGACGCTCGTGAATGATGCAGTTGCTCGGCTTGATGTCGCGGTGCAGCGTGGCGTTGGCGTTCAGCGGCATCAGATCCGCCAGCGCGCCGGCCAGCTGGGCGATGTACCGCAGACGCTGCATGATCGTCGCCGCCGTGGCCGGATGGCCGGCGCCCACTTGGCGCAGCGTCGGCCCCTCGACCCAATCCATGATCACGTAGGCGACCAGTGGTGCGGTCCGATCCGGCCGCCCCAGCGGATGCGGCGGCGAGCCGTAAAGAACGTCATGCACCCGTACGACGTTGCGCGGCGACAGGTGCTGCAGCAGCCGCTTGTTCTCGTCCAACAGCCGCCGGTCCGCCGCCGACGGGTGAGCCAGCATCTTGACGGCACACAGTGCAGGAGCCCGCAGGTGGTGGTCGAGGGCCCGCCAGATCACGCCTTCGCCACCGGCGACACCGTCATCGATCAGTTCGTACGCGTCGGGCTGGTCCATACTCCCCGCGAACATGCCGCTGGAGGAGATGCGCTGGCAAGGCATCGCCGGCCGTCCCGTCGTCTCCGGCTCGTCCGGGGCGTATCCGTGCCGCCCGCTCACCGGACCGGCTCCGGACGACGCGGCAGCTGCGCCAGGTCGGCCACGGTCACGGCACCCCGTTCGACGGCCCAACGAGCAAGAGCCAGACGCAGATCCGTACGTCCGATGGCCGTGCCGTCGGTGGACACCAGGCCCGGAACACCCGACTCAGCCAGCCGGTGTCGCACGTCCTTGATGATGTTGCGGGCATAGTCGGGCTTCAGGCCGAGCCGATCGGCCAACTCGACCGTGGACAAAGGTCGCGCATGTGCGCCGTTGCGGGTCAGCATCGGCTCGCACATCGCGATCAACGCGATCCGCTGGGCCCGGGTCAACAACGCCGCCTGCATACGTACCGCTCGGCGGCCGCCCAGGTTCGGTACGTACAGGTCCGTCCCCGGATCGTCAGCGCCGCGAGTCCGGCCCTCCTCGGCCAGGACGGCCGTCGGCTGCGGCGGCACCAGCGCACG
>NZ_JBFAZH010001314.1:0-1997 GCF_040681735.1 Actinoplanes sp. NPDC051633
CCATCGTTTCCTCCCTCGTGGAAACGCCGGACGAGTCGCCGGTTGTCCCAGCATGTGCCGACGCGGCGTTGCTGCCTTCCCGCGCCCGGGTGATCGGGCTCCCTCGAAGGGGGGAGACCGGCCGCGACGCCCGTCAGCCCTTGAGGCCGGTCATGGAGATGCCCTGGATGAAGCGCCGCTGGAACACCAGGAAGGTGACGATCATCGGGAGGGTGGCGACCACCGAGCCGGCCATCAGGAGGTTCCAGGAGGTCCGGTTCTTCACCACGAAGAGAGCCAGGCCGAGCGGCGCCGTGTACTTGTCCGAGCTGGACACGACGATCAGCGGCCAGAGGAAGTCCTCCCAGGCGTACGTGAAGGTGAAGATGGCCGTCGCGGCGAGGGCCGGGCCGCAGAGCGGAATCACGACCTTCCAGAACACGCGGAACTCGCCGGCGCCGTCGACGCGGGCCGCGTCGAGCAACTCGTCGGGGATCGACATCATGTACTGCCGCAGGAGGAAGATGCCGAACGCGCTGACGGCGCCGGGCAGGATCAGGCCCCAGTACGAGTCGAGCCAGCCGTGTCCGCCGTGGCCCAGCGCGTCGTTGCCACCGAAGAACGGGACGTGTTTGAGCACCAGATAGTTCGGGATCAGCGTGACCTGCGGCGGCACCATCATGGTGCCGAGGAACAGCAGGAAGATGATGTCGCGGCCGGGAAACCGGCGCTTCGCGAACGTGTACGCGGCCAGCGCGTTGAAGAACAACTGGAGCACGGTGATCGAGGTCGCCACGAACGCGCTGTTGACGAACCAGCGCCACGCGCCCTCGCTGCCCTGCGCCTGTTCGCCGACCTTCCCGATGCCGAAGAAGCCCTTGTAGCCGTCGAGGGTCGGGTCCTGCGGGATCCACTGCGGGGGCCAGGAGAAGATGTCGCCGATGTGCTGGAACGAAGCGCTGACGAGCCACGCGAACGGGGCGACGAACAGCAGCGCCCCGGGGACGAGGATCGCGTAGGACAACGCCATCCACAGCCGGCGGCGCACGATGTGGCCGCGCGAAGGCGGCTCGCTGCCGGAGGGCTGGGCGTTCACCGCGGGTCGCGGGATCGTCGCCGTCACAGGTCGGCCCTCCGGTACAGGTGGAGTTGGATCGCGGTGAACACCAGCAGCAGCAGGAACAGCGCGTACGCGAGCGTGCTCGCGTACCCCATCTCGTAGAACTTGAATGCGGACTCGTAGATGTAATAGACCATTGTGGACGTGCGGTTGACCGGCCCTCCGCTGGTCATGATGTAGATCTGGGTGAACACCTGGAACGAGCCGATGATGCCCATCACCATCAGGAACAGCGTGGAGGGCGCCAGCATCGGCAACGTCACGTAGCGGAAGCGGGCCCAGGCGCCGGCTCCGTCGATGCGCGCCGACTCGTAGAGCTCCGCCGGCACGCCCTGCAGGGCGGCCAGGTAGACCACCATCGAGAAGCCGACGCTGGTCCACACACTCATCAGCACCACGGCCGGCATCGCCAGGTTCTTGTCGGAGAGCCACAGCAGGGGCTCGGTGATGAGATGCGTCTTGATCAGGTAGTAGTTGATCGGCCCGAAGTCGCCGTTGTAGAGCCACTTCCAGACGATCGCGGCGACGACGAACGGGGTGACGACCGGCAGGAAGAACAGCGTACGCAGGACGGACCGGCCCCACAACGGCTGGTTGAGCAGCAGCGCCACGCCGAGCCCGATGGCCATCCCGAGCGGCACCGAGGCCCCGGTGAAGTAGAAGGTGTTGATCACCGAGCGCCGGAAGTCCTCGTCGCCGATCATGTCGCGATAGTTCTGCAGCCCGATGAACGGCTTCTCCGGCTCGAGGATGTTCCACTCGCGGAAGGTCAGATAGAAGGCGAAGCCGAGCGCGAACACCGTGAAGATCGAGAACAGGATCAGACCGGGAGCCAGGAACGCGTACGCCGACCGCTCGCGCCACATCAGCCCGGCAGTCCTGCGCACACCCCGCCGCC
>NZ_JBFAZH010001315.1:0-1994 GCF_040681735.1 Actinoplanes sp. NPDC051633
CCGGAGCCCGGCGGCGGGATCGACAGACAACGGGGTCAGCCCTTGACGCTGCCCGCGAGCAGGCCGCGGACGAAGTAGCGCTGCGAGGCGAGGAACACGGTCACCGGGACGATGATCGAGACGAAGGCGCCGGCCGACAGCAGATGCCAGGCGGTGCCTCGGGTGCCGGTCAGGTTGGCCAGGGCCACCGTGAGCGGCGCGACCGCGTTGCCGCCGCCCGCGAAGGTCAGCGCCACCAGGAGGTCGTTCCAGACCCAGAGGAACTGGAAGATGCCGAACGCCGCCAGCGCCGGGCGCAGCAACGGCAGCAGCACCCGGAAGAAGATGGCGATGTGGCCGGCGCCGTCGATGCGGGCCGCCTCGAGCAGAGTGGCCGGCACCTCCTTCATGAAGTTGTGCAGGATGAAGATGGCCAGTGGCAGCGCGAAGGCCGAGTGGGACAGCCAGATCGGCCAGAACGTGCCGGCGATGCCCGCGTCGACGTAGAGCGTCAGGAGCGGGATCAGGGTGACCTGCAACGGCACGATCTGCAGCGCGAAGACCATGACGAACAGGAAGTCCTTGCCGGGGAACTTGATCCAGGCGAACGCGTACGCGGCCAGCGCGGCCAGCGTCACCGGGATCACCACCGCCGGAATGGTGATGATGAACGAGTTGACGAAGTAGTCACCCAGGCCGGCGCCGCCGTCGTCGGTGCTGAGCACGGCTCGGTAGTTGTCGAGCGTCAGCGCCGGGTCCGTGAAGATCGTCCACCAGCCGGTTCGCCGGATGGCAGCCGGCGGCCGGAACGACGAGACGAGCAGGCCGAAGGTGGGCAGCGTCCAGAGCACGGCCAGGACGACGGCGATCAGTGAGGCCCACGGCGAGGTCAGCTTGCGCTTCGCCTTGGCCGCGGGTGTCTCGACCACGCCGACCGGTGGGGTGGTGGTGGTCGGCGGGGCACTTACCGTACTCATCGGGCCTCCGATGCGCGCATCTGCCGGATGTTGTAGACGACGACCGGGATGACCAGGATGAACAGCAGCACGGCGAGGGCCGCGCCCAGCCCTTGGTTGTCGCTGCGGAAACTCTGGCTGTAGAACTCGTTGGCGATGACGCTGGTGTCGAAGTTGCCGCCGGTCATCGTGCGGACGATGTCGAAGACCTTCAGCGTCGAGATGCCGATGGTGGTGAGCACGACGACCACGGCGGGCCGGATGCTCGGCAGGGTGATGAAACGGAACATGCCGAACGGGCTGACGCCGTCCAGCCGGGCCGCCTCGATGACGTCGTCCGGGATGGCCTTGATGGCCGCGGACAGTAGGGTCATCGCGAAGCCGGCCTGGATCCAGATCATCACGACGATGAGCAGGAAGGTGTTCAGCGGGGAGTCGACCAGCCACTGCTGCGGCTTGCCGCCGAGCATGACGACCAGCTGGTTGAGCAGGCCGATCTGCTTCACGTTGCCCTGGTCGGGGCGGTACTCGTAGATGAATCGCCAGATGATCGAGGCGCCCACGAACGAGATCGCCATGGGCAGGAAGATCAGTGCCTTGGCGACCGACTCGAGCTTGGCCTTGTCGACCAGGATGGCGTAGATCAGGCCCACCGCGGTGGCCACGAACGGTGTGACCACGACCCAGAAGACGGTGTTGCGGAGCACGTTGATCTGGTCGGCGTCGCTGAAGATCGTGACGTAGTTGTCCAAGCCGATGAACGCGTTTCCGGCGGCGTCGAAGAACGACTGCCAGATGGTGCGCAGGCCGGGATAGATGAGGCCGACCAGGAGCATCAGCACTGAGGGGGCCAGGTACGTGTACGCGACCACGCGGTCGCCGTTACGTCCCTTCACCAGACCCGCCAGGAACAGGACGATCCCCATGATCGCAACGAACAGCAGGATCGCCGCGACCATCTGGGTGATCTTCTCGGGCGTCGTCTCTGCGACGGAGAACATAGGCGTTCACCTCCTCGGGGGAGAACTCGGGGGAGAAAAGGACCGGCCGGAGAATCCC
>NZ_JBFAZH010001316.1:0-1990 GCF_040681735.1 Actinoplanes sp. NPDC051633
CGGTCGCCGGGGCGCCGGCGAACGCGCTGAGCTCGGCGCCGGTCGGCCCGGTGCCGATGAACTTGCGGCCCTGCCGGCCGAGCTCCTGCCAGGTCGTCGCCGAGCCGGGGCCGCCGGAGCGCAGCCCGGTGGCCGGCTGCTTGGCCTCGGGGTCGGTGCCGCCGTCGGTCAGTGAGGCGGTGCGGTCGGCGAAGGCGAGCAACCGCTCCTGGGCGAACCCGTCGACGAAGCCGACGACGAGCAGGGCGACGGCGATGGCGCCCGCGGCGTACGCGACCGGCCGGGGCACGAAACGGCCCAGTACCCGGGCGATCTGCCGCGTCGCCAGTCGCAGCGAGCGCCCGATCAGCAGCAGGACCACAATGGTCAGGACGGTGACGCCGATGATGCGCAGGATGTCGTACGTCAGCACCCGTTCCATGCCCACCCGTGCGCGCAGCTCCTGCTGCCACCGGGTGCCCAGCGCGAGGAACAGCAGGCTGACCAGCGGCCCGGCGACGAACAGCGTCCACCACCCGACGCGCGCGGCCCGGGGGTGCGCCCGCCGCTGGAATCTGCGGACGAGCGCGCCGAGAGCGGCGCCGGTCGCGTACCCGAGGAGCGCGGTGAGCCCGCTGACCACTCCCTGCAGCAGCACCGGCCGGGGCAGCAGCGAGGGGGTCAGTGAGAGGCAGAAGAACGCGATGGCGAAGGCGCAGCCGGCCAGGCTCGGCCGTGCCCGGACCACCCGCAGATGCCGGTACGGCGGATGCGCGCGGCCCGGGACGGTGCGTTCGGCGACGGCGGTCATGGCAGCGGCGCGATCTTCACGGCGCCGACCTCGGTGCGCACCTGGATGCGGTGCGCCGAACTCGCGTCCGTCTCGACGCTCACCTTCTCCGCGGCGTTCGGCGCGCGGACGTCGACGGCGTACCCGGTGCCGCCCGGGACCCGGAGGTCGACTGCGCCCACGCTGGTGGTCGCGCTGATCAGGGACGGCGCCTCGGTGAACTCCAGAGTGGTCGCGCCCACCTCGGTCTTGACGGTCACCTCGTCGCCGGTCAGGGCGTGTCCTTCGATGGCGCCGGCTTCGGTGGTGATCCGGATGTTCCCGCCCACGCCGTCCACTTTGACCGCACCGGCCTGCGCGTTGACGTCGACCGACGTGGCCGCGGGCACGCGGATCCGGTAGTGGATCTCGCAGCGGGCGTCGTCGTCGTCGCAGCCGGTCTCGGTGAGCCGCAAGGTCTTGCCCTCGACCCGGTGCGCGGTCGTGGGTTTGCCCTTGGAGTAGCGGTATTCCTCGGTCACGGTCACCGGGCCGGCGCCGGCGATGATGTCGATGGCACTGGCGCGGCCGTCGATCGCCAGCGCGGTGACGGATTCGTCGATCTGGTAGTCGATCCGGTCGGTGGTGGCGTCGCCGAAGCATCCGGCGAGGGGCAGCAGGAAGGTGGCGGCGATCAGGGCGGCTGCCGTACGTCGCGTTGTCATGGCATCTCCTCGTCGTTGTTGCGGTGACTTCACGCTCGCAGCCGGCGACGGGGACGGTAAGGCGGTGAACTGGCGGTTCGAGGGGGCGGTTTTCTGGTGTACGGCCGTTCGGTCCACCTCGGCGCATTGCGGTGATCTCCGCCCCGCGGGAAGATGCGAGCCCAGGGTTGTCGACGTTCGGGGGCGTGACATGACCACTGGTACGAACGACGTGGCTGACACACCGGCCGACACACCGGCCGACACACCGGCCGACACACCGGCCGACACACCGGCCGACACACCGGCGGTCACCCGTCTGCGCCCGCCGCGCAATCCCGTCGACCGCCGCGCCGTCGGCTGGTGGACCACCAACCTGCTGTTGCTCGCCGCCGCTCCGGCGCTGGTGCTGGTCGTGCTCGGCGTGCTGATCTCGTCCGCCCGGTCCTGGCTGCTGACCCCGGCCGTGATCATCGCGGTGGCCGGCCTGGTCTCGGCGGCGACCCTGCCGCGCTGGTGGTTCCGGGTGCACCGCTGG
>NZ_JBFAZH010001317.1:0-1989 GCF_040681735.1 Actinoplanes sp. NPDC051633
GCTGCGCCGCCTGGCGCAGCCGGCCTCCAGCCCGCGCCTGATCGATTCCTACCGCCCCCGCGTCGAACAGACCGTCGACCAGCTCATCGACAAGATCGACCCCACGGGTACGGTCGACCTGGTGCCGGCCTTCGCCGCACCGCTGCCGATCGCGGTGATCACCGACCTGCTCGGCGTGCCGGACGCCGACGCGGACCGGTTCGCCGCCATCGGCACGGAGTTCGGCAGCGCCCTGGAGGGCATCCGCTCGCTGCGCCACGCGGCCCGGCTGCGGTCCGCCCAGCGCGAGCTGCTCGCGCTGTTCGAGAGCCTCTTCGAGCTGCGCCGCCGCGAGCCCGCGGACGACGTGATCAGCCGGATCGTGGCGGCCGAGGGCGACGACATCCGACCGGCCGAGATGGTCCCGATGTGCAGCCTGCTGCTGGTGGCCGGGTTCGAGACGACGGTCAACCTCATCGGCAACGCGGTCAAGGCGCTGCTCGACCACCCCGACCAGTGGGCCGGCCTGTGTGCTGATACGTCGCTCGCGCCCAAGGTGATCGAGGAGACGCTGCGCTGGGATCCGCCGGTGCAGCGGACGGCGCGCACCGCGCGTGAGGACCTCACGATCGAGGGCGTCCGGGTACGCGAGGGGCAGATCGTCCTGACGCTGCTCGGGTCGGCGAACCGGGACCCGTCGGTGTTCCCGTCGGCCGACCGGTTCGACATCCATCGCGAGCAGGTCGCCGACCACATGGCCTTCTCCAGCGGCATCCACTACTGCGTCGGCGCGCCGCTGGCCCGGCTGGAGGCGACGATCGCGGTGCAGCGGCTGGCCGAGCGGCTGCCCGGGCTGCGGCGGGCGGGCCCGGTCAAGCGGCGTACGTCCTCGCTGGTGCGCGGGCCGATCAGCCTGCCGGTGCGGGTCGCCCGAAGTGTCGTACCCGCGGCATAGTCTTCTCCGGGTGCGGATCAGGATCGAGGGCAGCGACCTGCCCGGCCGGCGGGCCGGTGGGCAGGCCGACGCGTTGCGGCTGGGCAACGTGCACGTCGGCGTGCAACGCAAGTCCGAGGTCGTCGACCGGGTGCCCGCGTCGGCGCCGTCCGCCGCCTGGGAGTTCGAGGTGGCCAGCCGCGACGCCGGCGAGGGGCTGCTCGACGTGGGCGGGCCGTATGTGCACGGCCGTCCCGGGGCCAGGTTTCTCTACCTGAGCTGGGGCGCGGTCTCCGACGACGGGTTCGCGATGTTCCGCCGGGCCAAGCTGCTGTTCGGCGACGTGCCGGCCGACGCGATGCGGGGCGCGCATGCGGGGGCCGGGGTGCTGGTGGGCCGGCTCGGGCTGACCGAGGCCGACGGCTCGCCGCGATGCGCCCGGGTCCGCCCGCCCGACATCGCCTGGACGCTCGAGTGATGCGCGTCCTGCACGGCTTCCTGTCCCGCGACGGCACGCTGGGCGTCTGGGCCGAGACCGACACCGCCTCCCTGCCGGCCTCCGGCGGCAGCGAGATCTCCCGGCGCGGCGACGTGCCCTGGCATCCGTTCGCGCGGGCCGCCGAGGGAGACCCGAGGCCGCCGGCGATCCTGCTGCTGCCGTCGACGGCCACCCGGCCGATGCCGTCGCCGCTGCTGGGGGTCGGCGTCTCGCGGGCGCGGCCGCGGCTGCGGGCCTGGCAGGTTCCGGCGGTGGCGGTGCCGTTCGTCACCGCCGACATGGTCTCCGAGGAGGACGAGCGGGCCGCGCCGTCGTTGCTCTATCTGGCGGAGGTGTGCGCGTTCGCCGCCGATCTGGTGGCCCGCGGGCGGGTGCTGCCGGCGGTCTGGCCCGACGGTCCGCGGGCCCACTGGCGTCCCGTGCTGACCGGTCCCGACGTGACGCGGCACGCCGAGTTGCTGCGCCGCATGCCGGCGGCGTGCCGGGCCGAGCGGGCCCATCCAGGCGCGCTCACCGGCCAGCCGGCCGCCGAGGTGCTGCGAGCCGCCCTGCACCGCCTGGTCGACGGCCTGGTCCG
>NZ_JBFAZH010001318.1:0-1988 GCF_040681735.1 Actinoplanes sp. NPDC051633
TCGAGCGCGGCAGCGGGCCGTATCTCTATCTGCCCAAGATGGAGTCGCACAAAGAGGCGGCACTGTGGAACGACGTTTTCACGTACGCCCAGGACGCCATCGGCATCCCGCAGGGCACGATACGCGCGACCGTGCTCATCGAGACCATCCCGGCGGCCTTCGAGATGGACGAGATCCTGCACGCGTTGCGGCCGCACATCTCCGGGCTGAACGCCGGCCGCTGGGACTACCTGTTCAGCATCATCAAGTACTTCCGGGACAACCCTTCGATGGTGCTGCCCGACCGCGCCTCGGTGACGATGACGGCGCCGTTCATGAGGGCGTACACGGAGCTGCTCGTCTCCACCTGCCACCGCCGCGGCGCGTTCGCGATGGGCGGGATGGCCGCGTTCATCCCGTCACGGCGTGACCCGGCGGTCAACGAGGTCGCGCTGGGCAAGGTGCGCGAGGACAAGGAGCGCGAGGCGGGCGACGGCTTCGACGGCTCCTGGGTGGCGCACCCCGACCTCGTGCCGGTGTGCCAGGAGATCTTCGACCGGGTGCTGGGCGACAAGCCCAACCAGCTCGACCGCGTCCGCGACGACGTCTCGGTGACCGCGGCGCAGCTGCTGGACGTCGGGTCCCTCAAGGAGACGGTGACCGAGGCCGGGCTGCGCAACAACGTGTCGGTGGGCTTGCAGTATCTGGAGGCCTGGCTGCGCGGCAACGGCGCGGTGGCGATCAACAACCTGATGGAGGACGCCGCCACCGCGGAGATCTCCCGCTCGCAGATCTGGCAGTGGATCCACAACGGCGTCACGCTGCCCGACGGCACCCCGATCACCGCCGAGCTGGTGCAGCGGATCGAGGACGAGGAGCTGGCGAAGATCGAGCCGCAGCCGGGCAACCGCTTCGACGACGCCCGCAAGCTCTTCGAGCGCGTCGCCCTGGCCGACGACTTCGCCGACTTCCTGACCACCGCCGCCTACGACAGCATCGATTGAGCGTGCGGCTGACCGAGGGCGACTACCGGGAGATCGACGACCGGCTCGCCGCGCACGACGCCCATCTCCGGCAGCGGTATCCGGGGGAGCGCGCCGGGCGGCAGCCGGTGCACACCGTCTACGTGCCGGCCGACCGCGTCACGCCCGATCTGATCGACGTGTGGCGGGCCGACGCGCTGGCCGCCATGCACGCCCACGAGTGGCGGTTCGGCTACGCCGATCAGGTCGAGGCCAAGCTGCGCGCCGAGCCGATCGAGGACCTGCGTGTCGACCTCGAGGACGGCTACGGGGTGCGGGACGACGCGACCGAGGATGCGGCGGTCAAGGCGGCCGCCGCGGCGCTCAACGAGGGCGTCCGGCCGCCGTTCGCGGGCATCCGGATCAAGTCGCTCGAGCCGGCCACCCGGCACCGCGCGCTGCGTACCCTCGATCTGTTCCTGACCGCCTACGGCGACCCGTTCACCATCACGCTGCCGAAGGTGAGCGGCCCCGACCAGGTGACGGCGATGGTTTCGCTGTGCGAGAGGCTGGAGCGGGCGTACGGTCTGCCGGCCGGCCGGCTCACCTTCGAGATCCAGATCGAGCTGCCGGCGGCGGTGCTCGGCGCCGACGGGACGGCGACGGTGGCCAAGCTGATCACCGCCGCGGACGGCCGATGCACCGGGCTGCACTACGGCACGTACGACTACAGCGCGGCGGCCGGGGTGGCGGCGGCGTACCAGTCGATGGACCACCCGGTGGCCGACCACGCGAAGGCGGTCATGCAGGCCGCCGCCGCGCAGACCGGCGTGCGGCTCTCCGACGGATCCACCAACGTGCTCCCGGTCGGCACGGCCGGCGAGGTGCAGGCCGCCTGGGCGCTGCACCACCGGCTCGTGCGGCGCTCCCTGGAACGCGGCTTCTACCAGGGCTGGGATCTGCACGCGGCGCAGTTGCCGACGCGGTATGCGGCGACCTACGGCTTCTTCGCCGACGGCCGCGACGCCGCGGTCACCCGGCTGCGCC
>NZ_JBFAZH010001319.1:0-1987 GCF_040681735.1 Actinoplanes sp. NPDC051633
AAGGCTCAGCGGCCGGAAGCAGCACGGCCCTGTGGAGGTCCCGGCTGCATCGCGGCTTCGGCGACGCGCCTGAGACCCGTTTAAGCCGTGCGAACGCGGGGACGCCGGGGGCTATGGAACGAGGGAGCAGCAAGCACGGACCGCGCGTCGACGAGCAGATGGGCCAGGAGGTGCGCGCCGCTCTTCAGGGCAGCACCGAATCGCGGGCCGAGGAGTGGAAGATGGCCGAGCCCTCCGGCGAGGACCAGCCGGAGCCGACACGGTTGACCAACGCCGATGCCGCGAACGACCTCAGCCGCTTCGGGCGTTACATCGGTCTGTCCGCCATGCCGGGGGACCGCGACGCGCTGATCCGCAGCGCCGAGATCCTCACCGCCCCGGACGATGTCCTGGCGGACCTGCGCCGGCTGCCGGACGGCGTCATCTATCACACGGTCACGGAGATCTGGGCAGCGCTCGGACGCGGGTCCGCCGAGCGGAGGCCGGACGCCGGCTGAGCGGCGACCACCGGCGTGTCGTCATGGCCGGCGTTCCTCGATGATCTCCGCGGCGACAGCTCGCCGGATCTTGGCGCGCAGGGCCATCGCGCCGATCAGACCCTCGACCAGTTCCCGGCCGCCGGGCTCCAGCGCGTCATGGTCCCAGCGATCGGCGGAATCCGGCTCGTAGGCTGCCCAAACCCCGATGGTCAGCGCCGACAGCGAGCCGGTCCGGCGGCTGTAGAGATTGAGCGCTGCGATGGTCGTGCCGGATCCGGCGAACAACGGGATCGACAATGACGTCTTCATGCCGAAGCTGGTAGCGGCGTCGCGGAAAGAGGGCCAGGTGATCGTGGCGGCGATGTCGGGCACGGCAGCCGGATGGCTCGCTTCGAGGGCTTCCAGGCAGGGGCCGGCCCTGTCGCCGTACTGGGCCTGATCGACGGCGACCGCGAGATCACTGCTGGCCGCGACGGTGGCGTACCCGCCCTCGTGCCTGCTGGTCACCGAAGCGCAGTCGACCGCTGTGATGAGGTTCGCGGCCAGCTCAGCAACGACGATGAGATCCGTCCCGATACGGAAACTGTCGTCCGGTGTGCCGGCCAGCGTCAGCAACCGGTCCTCAAGCAGGCCGGTCGTCCGCGCGCGCCCGGGCGGCGACGCCACTAGATGCCCGACGGTGTGCCCGGACTGTCGTCCGTGGATCCCTGACCGAGGTTGCTCCGCCTGCCGGCCACGGCTGGATCCGGTGACAGGTTCGGCTGTCCACCCTGCTCGCCGGCCTGTGGTTCGTGCTCCTGGTCGGGATCGTAGGCCAAGGGCTTGTCCTTGGTACGCACGTCTGTGCCGTCCTGCGCCGTCGGGTCTTCGCCGGCGCGCTGCTCGCCGATGTTTCCGCCCGGCACGGCTGTGGGCTCACTGCCTTCGTTGAGCGGGTTGTTCTCGTCTACACCCCATGGCTGGTCCGTCATGAGGCGTGCCTACCCACTGAGGCTCGTGTTATTCGACGTCCGCATAACCGCGACGCCCATGGGTAAGCGGCCGCGTGGCGCCATGGCGGCCGCCGCCATGGCGGGAGGAGGCACGAAGATGAGTGTGAATCCGGAAGCGTTGGGCCGGCCGAGCGAGGACGCGGACGAGCATCTGAAGAGCGCCAACGTCGACGATCCGCGATCCGACCCACGGGCGCCCGCAACCGAACCGGCCGGGCGGGACGATCCGCAGGAGCGGCCGGAGCCGCAGCGGACGGAATAGCGCCGCCGGCGCCGGGTGTCGGATGCTCTGCCCGGCGGGCCGGGCAGAGCATCGATGCGACCGTCTCGACGATCAGCGGGTCGCGCGTCCGGTCAACTTGTCGCGCAGCCGGTCGACCAGTCCAACGCCCGGACCGACGAGCTTGTGGAACAGCTGGTTGTTCGGCGCACCGGGGTGAGGGCGGGTCGGCGCCAGCTTCTTCGCCGTCTCGACCTTGCCGGCGAGCTGGATCAGCTCCTCCTGGGGGATCCGGC
>NZ_JBFAZH010001320.1:0-1984 GCF_040681735.1 Actinoplanes sp. NPDC051633
GCTCGGCCGCGGCGTGGATCGCCTCGTCGGCCAGCTGGGTCGTGTCGGTCACGTCCGCGGGCTCCTCGCCGGCCGGCACCTCAGCCGGCGCCACCGCAACCGGCACTTCGGTGGCGGGCACCTCAGCGACCGGCTCGTCAGCGACCGGCTCGTCAGCGACCTGATCGGCGACGCGGGTCTCCTCGTCGAAGTCGTCCTCACCCTGGAGGTCATCTTCCTCGTCGACATCGACCCGCGCCCGCTCGGCGTTATCGTCGGACTGCTCGTCGCCCTCGAGACGCGCGAGCTCGACGTCGTCGTCGTCGTCCTCGGAGTCCTCGTCGCCCTCGGCACGCGCCCGCTCGACTTCGGACTGCTCGTCGTCCTCCTCGGGCTCGTCATCCTCGAGGGTGACGCCGTCCAGCTCGAGCAGCCGCTCGGTGGCGTCGGTGACCTCGTCGGCGTCGGCCTCGGCGGCCCGGGAGAACCACTCCCGCGCCTCTTCGCGGCGCCCGGCCGCGAGCAGAGCATCCGCGTACGCGTACCGCAGCCGCGCCGTCCAGTCGGCTTCTTCGTCGGCGGTCAGCTCGCGCACCTGCAGCATCGCCACCGCGGCGTCGTGCTGACCCAGGTCGCCCCGGGCGCCGGCCGCCACGATCAGCAGCTCGATCGCACCGCTCTTGTCGAGGGCCTCCTTGTCGGCACCGCGGAACAGGTCGATGGCCCGCTCCGGCCGGCCGAGCGCGCGCTCACTGTCGGCGATCTCCGCCAGGTGCGTCTGCTTGCCGGTCATCCGGTGATAGGTCCGCAGCTCCGCGATCGCGGTCGCCCAGTCCCCGGCCGCGTAGGCGGCCAGCCCCACGGCCTCACGCACGACGGCGATCCGCGAGGCGATCCGGCGCGCGGCGATGGCGTGCTGCATCGCCAGCTCGCCGTCCTCGTCGATGATCTGCCCGGCCGCGACCAGGTGCCGCGCGACGGTGTCGGCCATGTCCTTCGACAGGGTCAACAGCTCGGCACGCACCTCCTTGTCGAGGTCGGACGCCTGAATGTCCTCGGGGATCGGCGGCGCCTGGAAAGCCGGCTGCCCCTGATCCTCGTCACGGTCCCGCGGACCACGGTCGTCCCGGTAGCCGCCTCGGTCGCGGTCGCCCTGGTAGCCGCCACGGTCGCCGCCACGGTCACGGTCGCCGCCACGGAATCCGCCGCTGTCGCGGCCGCCCTGGTAGCCACCGCGGTCACGGTCGCCACCGCGGAACCCGCCGCTGTCCCGGCCGCCCTGGTAGCCACCGCGGTCACGGTCGCCCTGATAGCCGCCACGGTCACGGTCGCCGCCACGGAACCCGCCGCCCTGCGGCCGATCGCCCCGGAAGCCACTGCCCTGCGGACGGTCCCCGTCGCCCCGCGAGCCGCCGCCCTGGAAGCCCTGCCGGGGAGCTCCGCCGTCGCGGAATCCGCCGCGGTCGTCACGCGGCGGCCGGTCCCGGAAGCTGCCGCGGTCGTCGCGCGGTCCTCGGTCGTCGCGCCGGTCACGGTCGCCACGGAAGCCACCGCTCTGCGGACGGTCCCCGTAGGACGGCCGGTCGCCACGGTTGCCCGGACGGTCGTCACGGCCGCCCTGGTGGCCACCGCGGTCGTCACGCCGGTCACGGTCACCACCGCGGAACCCGCCACCCTGCGGCCGGTCACCCTGGGGCCGGTCACCGCGGTAGCCGCCGCCACCGCCCTGGTAGCCGCCGCGGTCACGGTCACCGCCACGGAACCCGCCACCCTGCGGCCGGTCACCCTGGGGCCGGTCACCGCGGTAGCCGCCGCCACCACCCTGGTAGCCGCCACGGTCACGGTCGCCACCACGGGCGCCGCCGCCCTGGTAGCCGCCACGGTCACGGTCACCGCCACGGAACCCGCCGCCCTGCGGCCGGTCACCCTGCGGACGGTCACCGCGATAGCCACCGCCACCACCCTGATAGCCGCCACGGTCACGGTCACCGCCACGGAACCCGCC
>NZ_JBFAZH010001321.1:0-1981 GCF_040681735.1 Actinoplanes sp. NPDC051633
GTGGGCTACCACTCAGATCTCGCCGCGTCAGATCTGGCGGTCGCGGCCCGCCTGGAAGCCCGCGATCACCTGCGGGACCATCAGGGCGACCATGAAACCCAGGGGCAGGCGCCAGCCGCCGGACGTGTCGTGCAGCATGCCGACCAGGATCGGGCCGGGGATGGCGATGATGTAGCCGACGCCCTGGCCGAACGCGGAGAGCCGCACCACGCTCGCCGCCGTGCGGCCGCGCAGCGCGATCATCGTGAGCACCAGCGGGAACGCGCAGTTGACGATGCCCAGCAGGACCGCCCACACCCAGGGCGCGGCGGCCGGGTCCCACCACAGGCCGGCGTACCCGGCGATGCCCGCCACACCGAGGGCCAGCGCGATCATCGACTGGCTCCGGAGCCGGCCGGCGTACGAGGTGACCAGGAAGCCGAGCGGCACGCCCAGGAACGAGGTGACCGCGAAGAGCACGCCGGCGGTCTCGGCGGAGAGGCCGGCGTCGCGGAAGATCTGCGGCAGCCAGCCGATCATCACGTACGCGGAGGTGGACTGCATGCCGAAGTAGACGGCCACGGCCCAGCCCACCCCGGTCCGGGCGACGCGCAGCGTCTGCTCCCCCGGCACCGGCGCTTCGGCGGCCGGCCGGGGCTCCCGCATGAGCGCCAGCCACGGCGGCACGGCCAGCGCCGCGATCACCGCCCAGAACCCCAGCCCGAGCCGCCAGTCGTCGCCGAAGACCCCGGCCAGCGGCACGGTCGTCCCGGCCGCCACCGCGGCGCCCAGGTTGAGGGCGAGCGAGTAGATGCCGGTGAACATGCCGGCGCGAGCCGCGAAGCGCTCCTTGACGATCATCGGCAGCAGCACGTTGACGACCGCGATGCCGGCCAGCGCGACGCCGCTGAGCAGGATGAAGACGACCGTACCCGGGGCGAAGGGCCGCACCGCCAGGCCGAGGGTGAGCACCGCCAGCCCGGTCGCGACCACCGCCGACGGGCCGAACCGCCGGGCCAGCCGTGGCGCGGCGAAACCGACCGACGCGAAGCACACCACCGGCAGCGAGGTCAGCAGGCCGGCCACCGTGCCGCTCATGCCGAGACCGGCCCGGATCTCGGCCAGCACCGGGCCGACGCTGGTGACGGCGAGACGCAGATTGACCGCGGCGAGGACGAGGGCGGCGACCGCGAGAACCATCCCCTGGGCGCCTCTGGCCCGCTTCGTCTCCGTCACCACCGGCCCATCATGTGCACATCGCCTGGCTCCCTGCTCGCGGATGTGGGCAGAATCGCGTCGTGACCCAGACTGAATCGCTGCCCCTGCTCGAGGCGTTGCACTCGACCCCCTCCCGCCGTTTCCTGTCCACCGACCCGATCCCCGACGACGTGCTGTGGGAGCTGCTGGACGCCGCCGTGCGCGGGCCGTCCGGCGGAAACACCCAGCGCTGGGCCTGGATCGTGGTGCGGGACGAGGGGCTCAAGAAGCGGATCGCCGCGTGGTACCGGGACGGGTGGAACAACGCGTACGGGGTGCACAAGGAGCGGATCCTGGCGGGCGGGGACGCCGACGGTGGCGTGGGGCGGCGTGGCTTCCTGGCCGCCGAGCACCTGGCCGAGCACCTGGAGGAGGCGCCGGTGTGGGTGATCCCGGTGCTGCTGGGGGCCGCGGGGTCGAAGAACCCGCGGCTGGGCTCGTCGATCTACGGCGCCGTGCAGCAGCTGATGCTGGCCGCCCGGGCGCACGGCATCGGCTCCACGCTGACCACGTTGCACTCGGCCCACGAGGACGAGGTGCGGGAGGCGCTCGGCCTGCCGGAGGACGCGCTCACGATGGCGCTGATCCCGCTCGGCTACCCGGCGAAGGGCCGCTGGGCGCAGCCGAAGCGCCGCCCGATCGAGGAGGTCGTGCACTTCGACACGTTCGGCAACCAGCGGTCAGCCCGCGGTTGACCCGCCGTCGATCGGCAGCTCCGCGCCGGTGATGAAGGCCGCCTCGTCGC
>NZ_JBFAZH010001322.1:0-1978 GCF_040681735.1 Actinoplanes sp. NPDC051633
CCCGATCAGCAGCACCGCCATCGATGCTCGCCAGCGACCCATCCGTGCCTCCCCGTCGGCCTTGAGGAAAGGACGTTAACAGCGGTGATCACTGCCCCGCTGCCCCGCCAACCGGACAAACGGGACGGGACGGAGTGACGCACGCGATCCACCCCCGGGCGTCATCCGCAACTCCCGCCAGGAACAATGGATGCATGCAGACCCGTTCGGACCTCCGCAATGTCGCCATCATCGCGCACGTCGACCATGGCAAGACCACCCTGGTCGACGCCATGCTGCGGCAGGGCAGCCAGTTCCACGCGCGCGCCGAGATGGGCGACCGCGTGATGGACTCGATGGACCTCGAGCGGGAGAAAGGCATCACGATCCTCGCCAAGAACACGGCGATCACGTATGCGCCGGCCGAGGGCGAGCCGGTCACCATCAACATCATCGACACCCCCGGTCACGCCGACTTCGGCGGCGAGGTCGAGCGCGGCCTGACCATGGTCGACGGCGTGGTGCTGCTGGTGGACGCCTCCGAGGGGCCGCTGCCGCAGACCCGCTTCGTGCTGCGCAAGGCGCTCAAGGCGCGGATGCCGATCATCCTGGTGATCAACAAGGTGGACCGTCCCGACGCCCGCATCAAGGAGGTCGTGGACGACACGTACGAGCTCTTCCTCGACCTGGACGCCGACGAGCAGCAGATCGACTTCCCGATCGTCTACGCCTGCGCCCGCGACGGCGTCGCCTCGCTCACCCAGCCCGCCGACGGCAAGGTGCCCGACGACAGCGACAACCTCGAGCCGCTGTTCAAGACGCTGCTCACGACCATCCCGGCGCCCAAGTTCACCGAGGGCGCGCCGCTGCAGGCGCACGTCACCAACCTCGACGCGTCCCCGTTCCTCGGCCGCCTCGCGCTCTGCCGCGTGCACGAGGGCACGGTCCGCAAGGGCCAGACCGTCGCCTGGTGCCGCACCAACGGCACGGTGGAGAAGGTGCGCATCTCCGAGCTGCTGATGACCGAGGGCCTCGAGCGCAAGCCCGCCGAGCAGGCCGGGCCCGGCGACATCATGGCGGTCGCCGGCATCCCCGAGATCATGATCGGCGAGACCCTCGCCGACGCGGAGAACCCGATCCCGCTGCCGCTGATCACCGTCGACGAGCCGGCCATCTCGATGACGCTGGGCACCAACACGTCACCGATGGTCGGCAAGGTCAAGGGCGCCAAGGTCACCGCGCGCATGGTCAAGGACCGGCTCGACAAGGAACTGGTCGGCAACGTGTCGCTGCGCGTGCTGCCCACCGAGCGGCCCGACGCGTGGGAGGTGCAGGGCCGCGGTGAGCTGGCGCTGGCCATCCTGGTCGAGCAGATGCGGCGGGAGAGCTACGAGCTCACCGTCGGCAAGCCCCAGGTCGTCACCCGGACCATCGACGGCAAGATCTACGAGCCGGTCGAGCGGCTGACCATCGACTCCCCCGACGAGTACATGGGCGCCATCACCAGCCTGCTCGCCACCCGGAAGGGCCGCATGGAGCAGTTGGTCAACCACGGCACCGGCTGGATCCGCATGGAGTGGCTGGTGCCGGCCCGCGGCCTGATCGGCTTCCGCACCGAGTTCCTCACCGAGACCCGCGGCACCGGCATCCTGCACCACGTCTTCGAGGACTACGAGCCCTGGTTCGGCGAGCTGCGCACCCGCGGCAGCGGCTCGCTGGTCGCCGACCGGTCCGGGCCGGTCACCGCGTTCGCGATGACCAACCTGCAGGAGCGCGGCCAGCTCTTCGTCGACCCGGGCACCGAGGTCTACGAGGGCATGATCGTGGGCGAGAACTCGCGAGCCGACGACATGGACGTGAACATCACCAAGGAGAAGAAGCTCACGAACATGCGGTCGGCGTCGGCCGACTCGTTCGAGGCGATCGTCCCGCCGCGCAAGCTCTCCCTGGAGCAGTCCCTGGAGTTCTGCCGCGACGACGAGTGCGTCGAGGTGACCCC
>NZ_JBFAZH010001323.1:0-1976 GCF_040681735.1 Actinoplanes sp. NPDC051633
GCTGAGATCAGACGATGCGCTCGCCGCTCGAGGCGTTGAACAGGTGCACCTGGTTGGCCTGCGGCTTGATGTTCACCGTCTCGCCCATGCTCGGCATGTTGCGGCGGTCGGTGCGGACCACGAAGCGCTCCGAGCCGCCGTCCATGGCCGCGTGGCCGTAGACGTTGGCGTCCGAGCCCAGGTCCTCGACCAGGTCGACGACGATCGGCAGGCCGGCCTCATTCGTGCCGACCAGGTCGGTGGCCTCGGGGCGGAAGCCGACGGTCACCTTGCCGCCGCCGTTCTGTGCCGCGGCCGCCTGCTCGCGGGACAGCGGGATGGCCAGCGGGCCGAAGTCGGCGCCCGACTCGGTCAGTGCCACCGTCTTGAGGTTCATCGCCGGGGAGCCGATGAAGCCGGCCACGAAGACGTTGCCGGGGTTGTCGTAGAGCACCCGCGGGGTGTCGCACTGCTGCAGCACGCCGTCGAGCATGACCGCCACCCGGTGGCCCATGGTCATGGCCTCGACCTGGTCGTGGGTCACGTAGACGGTGGTGATGCCGAGCTTGGCCTGCAGCGTGGCGATCTGCGAGCGGGTCTGGACGCGGAGCTTGGCGTCGAGGTTCGACAGCGGCTCGTCCATGAGGAACACCTGCGGCTCGCGGACGATCGCGCGGCCCATGGCGACACGCTGACGCTGGCCACCGGAGAGCGCCTTCGGCTTACGGGCCAGGTACTCGTCCAGCTGCAGCAGAGCCGCGGCCTCCTTGACCCGCCGGTCGATCTCCGGCTTCGGGGTCTTGCGGAGCTTCAGGGCGAACGCCATGTTCTCGTACACCGACATGTGCGGGTAGAGAGCGTAGTTCTGGAAGACCATCGCGATGTCGCGGGACTTCGGGGGAAGGTTCGTGACGTCCTTGCCCTCGATCAGGATGCGACCGCGGTCCACGTCCTCGAGGCCGGCGAGCATGCGCAGGCTGGTGGACTTGCCGCAACCGGAGGGGCCGACCAGGACGAGGAACTCACCGTCGCCGATCTCGAGATTGAGCTCGTTGACCGCGGGGCGCTCAGAGCCCGGGTAGATCCGGGAGGCTTTGTCGTACGTGACTGTAGCCATGGAGTACCGACTTCCTTTCCACCGGCAGGAACGTGCCGGACGATCCGAGTGGGAGGAACAACCCGCTCACCGTAAACTTTTTTCACACTTCTGCCAAGGTCTTGGTGCTTTCTGTACGCCCCTGACGAGCCGGTATGCTGTTCCGGCGCGCCCCTGTAGCTCAGTTGGCCAGAGCACTCGCCTTGTAAGCGAGATGTCGTCGGTTCGATTCCGACCGGGGGCTCCACCTCCTCGCGAAGCCCTAGGGTGAGCGGCATGCGCATCGAGCGGATCTCCGACGCCGCCGAGGTCGAGCGGGCCGCCGATCTCTTCGATGGACCGCCCTTGGGTGACGCCACCGTCCGGTTCCTCGCCTCGCCCGATCATCATCTGCTCTTCGCCTACGACGGGGACGACCCGGTCGGGATGATCTCCGGCGTGGAGATGACGCACCCGGACAAGGGCACCGAGATGTTCGTCTACGAGCTCGGCGTCGCCGAGCACGCCCGCGGCAAGGGCGTCGCCACCGAGCTGGTCCGCGCGCTCGCCGACCTGGCCCGCAGGCGCGACTGCTACGGCATGTGGGTCGGCACCGAGACGGACAACGCGGCCGCCCTGGCCACCTATCGGAAGGCCGGCGCCACCGAGGAGGCGCCGTTCGTGCTGCTCAACTGGGATCTGATCGACCGGGAGCCGGCATGAGACTGCTGCCCATGCGCGCCCGGGCGGCCGACGAGGCGCACCGGGTCGCCACGCCGCTCGAGCTCTTCTTCGACCTCTGCTTCGTGGTCGCCGTGGCGCAGGCCGCGCTGCCGCTGCACCACGACATCGCCGAGCATCACGTCGCGCACGGCGTCACGTCGTACCTGATGGTCTTCTTCGCCATCTGGTGGGCCTGGAT
>NZ_JBFAZH010001324.1:0-1969 GCF_040681735.1 Actinoplanes sp. NPDC051633
AGCATGAGTCATCTAGCTCTGCACGGTGGCAGCGCAGACGACGGAATCCGCCACGCAGAGCGGGGTCTCGCGTCGCTTGCTGGTGGTCCACCACACACTGAACTCAGAGCACACCTACTCGCGTTGCAAGCTCGCGGGTACGCCGGCCTCGGCAAGGCCGACGAGTGTCGGCAACTTCTTCACAGGGCCGAACAGGCCCTCGCAGGGACGCCGGCAGACGAACACTCACCTTGGGTAAGTAGATACGACGAAGGTTCATTGGCAACTGAAATCGCCCGCTGCCTACAGCGGCTTGGTGATGCTCGTCAGGCTCAACACCACGCTGAACGGGTGATCGCGTTACGGTCGGGCGATCGCATACGAAGCCGTGCCTTGGCTCAACTTCTTCTCGTCACTGCGCTCATTTCCCAAGGGAAGCTTGAAGACGCCTGCCTCGTAGCGCATGAGGTTGTCAACGCAACGCAACAACTTAGCTCGTACCTCGTTTCACGCCAGCTCGTAGGCATGCAGCAGCTCCTGGCACCGCACCGAGCTGACCCCACCGTCGCAGCCCTCTTAATCCGGCTCGACCAAGCGGTGCAAAGCCGTGCCTGGCTAGCCCCGCACAGCGAACGGACTAGCGAGGACACCGGAGTCGGACCGGTCTCATGGTGAACTCCGATGCCCCGCTGTATGAAAAAGACCCTGAGGCTTGGAAAGAACACCTTGCTGAAGGAAACGCTCGCCAACCACGTAAGCGAGTCAGCGCTGATGTGATCATCCGCGACTCCCGCCAACGCATCCTCTTAGTCGACCCAAAGTACAAGCCCGACTGGGATACGCCTGGCGGGATGGTAGAAGCCAACGAACCGCCCGACCGGGCCGTGCAACGCGAGCTGAAAGAGGAGCTTGGCCTCGAGATTCGAGTCGGTCGCCTCCTCGTCGTGGACTGGGTCTCACCACATGACCCGTGGGACGATCTGCTGGCCTTCGTCTTTGAAGGCGGCCAGCTCAGCGACGAGGAAGTTCGAAATATTGCACCCCAAGACGATGAACTCTCGACGACCGAGTTCTGCACACCGTCCCAAGCACAAGAACGTTTGCGACCCTACGTCTGGCACCGGGTTGCCGCAGCCTTGGACGCCGTTGAACGTCACACGGTCCACTATCTGCGCGACGGCGTTTCCCCTTGAGCTAGCCGGCAAAGGCTCCCAAGGATCCGCACTCCGCTGAAGGAAGTAGTCGGAGCCCAGCACGCGCCGCCAATTCCGTTTGAACATAGGCTAGGTGGCAGGCGTGAACTCGACACCGCTCAGAACGGCGACGCAAGCGTGCTACGGTCCGTCCGCGAAGCCGACGCAGTCACGCCGAAAGGGTGGAAGTGGCTTACAGTCCGCAGCTGTTCCCAGTCTCAGTCAAAGGAGTCGTGGTCCGCGACGGCAAGGTGCTGCTCCTGCACAATGAGCGCGACGAATGGGAGTTGCCCGGCGGTAAGCTCGATCTCGGCGAGGGTCCCTCCGATTGCGTGGCCCGAGAGATCATGGAAGAGGTTGGCTGGGCGGTCACGGTGGGCCCGTTGCTTGATGTGTGGCAGTACCACATCGGTTCAGGCGTCGATGTCTTGATCGTGACGTATGGCTGCCACAACAGCTCGAGCAGTGCTCCCGTCCTGAGCCACGAGCACAAGGACGTCGGCCTATTCTCCGAGGCGGACGTTGGCGCGTTGCGTATGCCTGATGGCTACAAGGCCTCCATCAGCGCCTGGTATCGCCACCTGGCCGACGGTGGTTAGCAAATGCAAGGCGTCGCCGTGACGCGCGGCTGGCACGTCGTTGAGCGACCGACCAACGCCAGTCGGCTGCTTTGTTGGCGCTAGCCGAAACTCCCCACTGCTGCTAGATCAAATTCCCCACGTCGGGTGTCCGTTGCCTGTGTGGTTCTGGTCCGATTCCGGCGTTGATCGTCGGGTGGGCCGGAGGTACGCGGGTGC
>NZ_JBFAZH010001325.1:0-1966 GCF_040681735.1 Actinoplanes sp. NPDC051633
GGCCCGTCCAGCGTGTCCAGCAGCGCGTCGAACACCTCGGCCCGCGGCCGGTCGGCGATCCGCTCGCGGAGGACCCCACCCGCCTGCCGCGCGATGTCGTGCAGCGGACCCAGCGCCCGCGGCGTGAGCAGCGGGTCGCAGCCACCCCAGAGCACCCGGGCCCGGCTCCCGGCGCGGGCGGCGAAGGCGGCGGCCAGGGCGGACTTGCCGGCGCCGGCCTCCCCGGGGACGAGCGCGACCTGCCCGCCGGCGGCGCTGGCCGTCAGCATCCGATCGAGGGTGGCGAGCAGCTCGCCACGCTCCAGCAGCTCCCCCATCAAGGACAGCCTAGAATCCCAGGCGGTCCGGGACAGTCGCCGTAACGGTCACACCCGGCGTCAGTTAAGTTTTGCGGCGCGGACCGGGTCCGGCCGGGCGTTCGATCGACGAGAGGCACTCTTAACAGATGAGTTCGCGTATCCGATCCGTCACCCGGCGCGGCTGGCGCGTGGTGGGGTCCGGCCGGCGTACCCCGGGCCGGCCGCACGCCTATTACCTGGCCATCGGCTTCCCGCCCGCCGCCAAGAGCTGCGCCTACCGGATGCGGGAGACCGCCAACCAGCTGTACGCGCACGGCTGGGACGTCACCGTGGTCACCATCCGGCAGGAGTCCTGGGAACGCGAGTTCGGCCTGGACCACACGCTTTCCGACGCGGTGCACCCGGCGGTCCGCATCGTCGAGCTGCCGCTCGCCCGCACGGACATCGAGACCGACATCCGGCAGTATTCGGACGAGCGCTCCCGCGACCCGCAGGGCTGGATCAAGGAGTCCCGGGCCAAGGACCTCGAGGTCTTCCCCGAGATGGTGTTCGGCTCGTGGCGCCCGGTGCTCGAGGAGGCGATGCTCTGGCTGCACCGCCACGACCCCGCCGACCTGCTGGTCACCACCTGCGTGCCGTACGTGAACATCGCCGCCACGCTGCGTCTCTGGGACGAGGCCAAGGTGCCCTACGCGGTGGACTTCCGCGACGGCTGGTCGATCGACGTGGTCGGCGGTGGCGAGGCGTTCACCAAGGACTCCGAGGCCGGCCGCTGGGAGTCCCGCCTGATGGCGAACGCCACCAAGTTCTGGCTCGTGAACGAGCCGATCGCCCAGCACTACCGGGACCGCTACCCGGACATGGCCGACAAGATCGAGGTCGTGCGCAACGGCTTCGACACCGACAGCGTGCCGTCGGTCGCGCGCACCCCCGACCCCGAAGGCGGGTTGACCTTCGGCTACCTGGGCTCGGTGAACTTCAAGCCGGACCACCTGGCCGCGATGCTCGACGCGTGGCGGCTGGCGCGCAAGACGGACCCGCTGGTGGCGAGGTCGCGGCTGGACATCCGCGGGCACATCGGCGCCGGCTCGGCGCGCGAGGACACCGCCCACATGGAGCTGCTGCGGGCGGCCGCGGCCGACGGCGTGACGTTCGGCGGCCCGGTGGCCAAGGCGAAGGTCGCCGAGACGTACGGCAGCTGGGACGTGCTGGTCCTGATGCTGGTCGGCGGGCGGTTCGTGACCTCCGGCAAGGTCTACGAGGTGCTGTCCAGCGGCATGCCGGTGCTGTCGGTGCACAGCCGCGACCACGACGCGTCCAACGTGCTCGAGGGCAGTCCGCTGTGGACCGGCGCGGTCGGCCTCGAGGTGGAGCCGCTCGCCGAGAACATCTGCCGGGCCGCGCGGATGGCCGTGGAGGCCACCGACGAGCAGCGCGCCGAGGCCCGCCGGCTGGGCGCACGCTTCGAGCGCACCGCCCAGGTCGACCCGGCCGTCGCCCGCCTGACCGCTGCCGTCCTCGGACAGCCCTCAGCCAGCAAGGAAAACGCCGCATGATCAACGTACTGGTGGTCGCCTTCGGCGTGCCGACGCGCCCGGCCGTGTTCACCGAGTCGGTGCAGCGCCTGACCGCCGCCGGCGCGTCGGTCACACTGTTCGGCGGCTTCG
>NZ_JBFAZH010001326.1:0-1966 GCF_040681735.1 Actinoplanes sp. NPDC051633
CCGACGTCTTCTTCGTCGAGCACATCGTCAACGCCCTCGCCGAGGACCTCGGCAAGATCGCCGAGGCCCTCGAGAGCGGCGCCGACGATCACGTGGCCCTGCCGGCCGCGCGCATCCACCAGCTCTACCGCCGGCTGCTCGCCACCTTCGACGCCACGATGACCAGCTTCGAGCGCAAGCGGTACGTGTCGCTGTCGAGCGAGCCCAACAAGGCGATGAACCTCAACAGTTACATCGGACTGATGGGTGGCAGCTACCAGGAGGTCGGCACCCCGCTGGGTGTCGCGCTCGTACCCGCCGCACCCGGCCGTGCCGAGCTGACCGTGCCCGACCCCGACTACGTGCTCACGCTGGACGCCGACAGCGTCCTGATGCCGGAGTACGCGCTGCGCCTGGTGCATCTGATGGAGCAGGGCGCCCACGAGCGGGACGCGGTGGCGCAGACGCCGTACAGCGCGTTCCCCGGCTCGGCGACCCGGATCGAGCGCGTCTCCGGCGCCACCACCGACATTCAGCACATCGTCCACCAGGGCATGACGCACTACGACGCCACGTTCTGGGTGGGCGCCAACGCGGTGCTGCGCAAGAAGGCCCTGGACGAGATCTGCGAGGTCGCCTACGAGGGCGACTGGGAGATCAAGCGCTACATCCAGGACCGGACCGTCATCGAGGACACCGAGTCGACGATCGACCTGCGGGTGAACGGCTGGAACCTGTTCAACTACCCGGAGCGGCTCGCGTACAGCGCGACCCCGCCGGACTTCGGCTCCCTCGCCATCCAGCGGCAGCGGTGGGCCAACGGCGGCCTGCTCATCCTCTCCCGCCTGAAGGACCAGTTCCGGGCGCACGACAAGGTGCGCTTCGGCGAGCTCTTCCTGCGGGTCAACTACATGGCCTCCATCTTCTGGAGCTCCGTGTGCCTGGTGGTCATGCTGGCCTACCCGTTCAACGCCGACCTGCTCAACCCGATCCTGTTGCTGGTGTCGGTGCCGTACTTCCTGATGATGAGCGCGGACCTGAAGGCGGCCGGCTACAAGCGGCTGGACGTGCTGCGCATCTACGGGTTCAACCTGATCCTGTTGCCGGTCAACCTCAGCGGCAGCTTCGCCTCGATCCTGCAGCTGCTGACCGGGGAGAAGAGCGCGTTCAAACGTACGCCGAAGGTGCGCGACCGGACGACGGCCGCGACCTCCTACCTGCTCGCACCGCTCGCGTTGATCGCGCTCTGCGCCTACACCGTCGTCCGCGACGTGCAGCTGCGACAGTGGGACAACCTGATCTTCGCCGGGCTGAACCTGGTGCTGTCCACCTACGCGATGGTGGCCTTCGTGGGGCTGGGCAACACGCTCGTGGACTTCTACACCCACCTGCGCAGCTGGCTGTACCGCCCGGCGCAGCCGAAGCGGGCCGCCAAGGCGAAGCCGGCCGACGCGCCGGCGCCGGCGCCGACCGGCGCGATCGGCGACTGGGCCTCGGTGCTGCACTACCGGTCGGACCGCGGATCGTCGGGCCAGGTCGCGGTGCGGGCCGCGCAGCCCGCGCCCGGCCGCCGCGGGCACCAGCCGTCGCGGTCGAGCTCGTTCGAGGAGTTCACCTTCTTCACCGTGTTCCAGCCGATCTCCGACCTGGCGACCGGCGACGTCGTCGGCTACGAGGCGCTGACCCGCTTCGCCGACGGCAGCAGCCCCGAGCGCGGCCTGGAGGACGCGCAGAAGCAGGGCCGCGGCATCGACCTGGACGCCGCGCTCATCCGGGCGGCGCTGGCCTCGGCGGACGCCCTGCCGGACGGCGCGTGGCTCGCGATCAACGTCTCGGGTGACCTGCTGCGGCGGCCCCGCGAGCTGGAGCCGCTGCTGGCGGAGAGCTCACGGCCGCTGGTGCTGGAGATCGCCGAGGCCGATCGCGCCGACCTCGACCACCTGCCCGGCGGGGTCCGGATCGCGGTCGACGACGCCGGCGCCGGGTA
>NZ_JBFAZH010001327.1:0-1960 GCF_040681735.1 Actinoplanes sp. NPDC051633
GGTGGTCTTCGAGCCGGTGGTGCGCGCGGTGCCGGCCAACCTGCGGCGCAAGCTGGAGCCGCAGGAGATCTTCTCCCAGATCATCCAGCACAAGTGGCTGCTGTCCGAGCAGTCGGGCCGCGACGTGGGCATGGCACCGGCGGTGCAGAGCTACCTGACCGACGTCCTGGCCCACAAGCCGGACGAGCAGGCCGTCCTGGGCGTCGAGGTCGGCGCCACCCTCGAAGAGGTCCTGTAGCGCTCATCCGCGTGCCGCGCCCGGCCGCAGCACCCAGATGCCGCCGATCGTCAGGACGGTCAGGGCCAGGACGCACACCGCGAATCCGCGCACGTCGGCGCCCATGACCAGGCCGGCGATGC
This sequence comes from Actinoplanes sp. NPDC051633, assembly GCF_040681735.1. Classification (NCBI taxonomy): domain Bacteria; kingdom Bacillati; phylum Actinomycetota; class Actinomycetes; order Micromonosporales; family Micromonosporaceae; genus Actinoplanes; species Actinoplanes sp. NPDC051633. Next base: position 361 of record NZ_JBFAZH010001327.1, read on the forward strand.
CCACGAAGGTGACCGAGCCGAGCGTCGAGGCGGCCGCCTGAAAGCCGACCAGCCGGTCCGCGGACGCGGCCGCGGTGCGCTCCGCTGTGGTGAGCACCAGCAGCGGATAGATGGGCGCGACCGCCAGGCCCAGCAGGATCACCCCCGCGGCGGCCGCGATCGGCCCGAGCGACCCGATCAGGGCGGCCGCGACGCCGGCCACGACGGTGGCGCCGACGAGCACCGGCCACGCGCCCGCCCGTTCGGCCACCGAGCCGAGCAGGATGCGGCCGGCGACCAACGCGGCCCAGTAGCCGGAGACGACCAGCGCCGCGGTCGCCGGGCGGAGTTCCACGGCTTCGAGCAGGAAGACGAAGGCCCACAGGCCGGCCACCGACTCCAGGCCGGTGTCGACCGCGACGAGCAGCAGGCCCACGACCGCCCGGGTGGACCGGCGCGGTCTCGCCCTCTCGACGCGAACGTCGGTGCCGATCGCCGTTTCCCGCCACCGCCGCGTCGAGACGGCGAAGAGCACCGCGGCCACGCCCTGGATGGCCATGACGATCAGGTACGCCCAGCGCCAGCTCGCCGACGCGGTGACGATCAGCGGCGAGCAGGCGGCGCCGACCCCGAATGCGGCGTGCATCAGGTTGATCCGCCGCGCGCCGAAGTTCCGGGCGGCATAGGCGTTCAGCGCGGCATCGATCGCGCCGCTGGACAGTCCGAAGAGCACGGCGCAGGCGACGATCACCCAGTAGGCGGGCGCCAGGGCGCAGATGGCCAGCGCCACCGTGGAGAGCGCGACGCTGGCGGCGAGCAGCCGGCCCAGGCCGAGCCGCGCGGCGACCCAGGTCCAGCTGCTGGTGGAGAGCACCGTGGCCGCGACACCGAACGGGAGGACCAGCGTCATCGCCGCGAGCGGCTGGTCGAAGCTGACCCGCATGGACGGCCAGACCACGCCGAGCATGGTGTCGGGCAGGGCGATGGCGAAGAAGGCGAGCAGGGCAAGGGCGAACAGCATGGACCGAGGACTTCTTTCCGTACCGGAGGAAAGCGTGTCGCTCGATCGCGATGTGCGGGGCAGGCACGCTCCTGACTCAGAGTGGGGGCGGGCCTCGCCGGCCGGGTGACGGACTGTCCACGAGCCCAGTATCCACCCTCGGAACGAGGATCTGCCTCACGCCGACGCCGGGGTGACCACCGGGGGTGGGGTCGCCTGGTCCAGCAGGGCGCGCAGGGCCGCGCGGCGGGCCACCACGACCACCCTGTCGCCCGCGTTGACCACCCTGTTCATGGCGGGCGTCCAGTCCACCCAGTCGGTGTCGGCCGCCGACATGCCGATCACCCGCAGCGTCTCCATCTTGTCGATCTTGTCCAGCAACACCCCCTCCAGCGGCGAGCCCGGCAGGATGCGCACCGCCGCCACCAGCACCGCGTGCCGGTCGACCGGGATCGTGACGATCACGTCGCGGTCCAGCAACGACGCCGCGAACGCCGGCGCCACCAGCCGCGACACGCTGCGCGAGATGTTGATGTTGAACGCCGTCTGCACCCGCCGCGCGAAGTCGTCGTCGAAGAGCCGCAACACCACCCGCATGTCGTCGCGCACCGCCCGCGCGTT
>NZ_JBFAZH010001328.1:0-1960 GCF_040681735.1 Actinoplanes sp. NPDC051633
CCCTCCGGGTCGGCGCCCGCGCCGACCCCCACGCCCGCCGGATACCGCCGGCATCCACCACCACACCCCGGGGACGACCCCGGACCTACACAGGAGGAACTGCCATGAGCTTCATCGAGACCCACAACGTCGTCGGGATGACCTGCGACCACTGCGCTCGCGCCGTACGCGCTGAGGTCGGCGCCATCGAAGGTGTCACCGACGTCGCCGTCGACGTGGCCGCCGGAGTCGTCCGCGTGACCGCCGAGCAGCCCGTGCCGTCTACGGCGCTGCGCGACGCGGTCGAGGAGGCCGGCTACGCGCTGGCCTGACCCCTGGCCCCGTGCCCCGGTGGGAGGTACCCCCGACCCCCACCGGGGTGCGGTTTCAACGCCAGACCTCGCCGCCGCCCTGCGACCGAGGTTCGACGAACAGCGGCCCTCCTTCGCCCGACACCGGATGGACAGCGGGCGGACAGCGCTCACGACCAGTCTCGTCGCATCAAGCTTCACCGAACCTGGGAGCTCGGCATGACCACCACAGCCGCACCGGACACCACACCCGGCACCTCACCGGACACGATGGGCAACGCCGCTGACACGGCGACGGAGACGTGCACGCTCGATATCGGCGGAATGACGTGCGCCTCGTGCGTCGGACGTATCGAGAAGACACTGCTCAAGCTCGACGGCGTCGCCGACGCCCGGGTCAACCTGGCCACCGAGGTTGCCTCCATCACCTACGCCCCGGACCTCATCCGGCTCGACGACCTCACAGGGGCCGTCGTCAAGGCCGGGTACTCCGCGACCCTCCGCCACCAGCCGACCGCCGCGGACACCAACGGCGGCACCGGTGCCGGCGAGTCCGCGTCCGGGGGCGACGAGGCCGACGGGAGCGCGGCGCGTGACCGTGAGCTGTCACGAATGAAGCGCAAGTGGCAGACCGCCTTGGCGACCGGTCTCGGCCTCATGGTGCTGATGTACATCCCGCTGTACATCGACACGATGGACTGGCTGATGCCGGCCATCGTCGTTGTCGCGACCGCCGTCCAGTGGTGGGCAGGTAAGGACCTGTACGCCTCCGCGTGGGCTGCGGCCAAGCACCGCACGACGAACATGACGACGCTCGTGGCGCTGGGCACCGGTGTGGCGTGGAGCTACAGCACGTTCGTCACGTTGTGGCCCAGTCTCGCTGAACAGTGGGGTTTGCCGCTGCACGTGTACTACGAGACTTCGCTCATCATCGTCGCGTTGGTCCTGGCCGGGAAGTGGATGGAGGGCCGGGCGAAGAAGCGCACCGCGGCCGCTGTCACCGCCCTGGTCGGGCTGGCACCGAAAACCGCCCGTGTCATGCGTGACGGCGTCGAGGTCGACGTACCCGTCGAGGACGTCGCGGTCGGCGACGTCGTCCGCATCCGGCCCGGCGAGAAGATCCCCGTCGACGGCGTCGTCGTCTCCGGGACCACGTCGGTGGACGAGTCGATGTTGACCGGTGAGAGCCTCCCGGTCGACAAAGCAACCGGTGACGCCGTCATCGGCGCCACCTTGAACACGACCGGGTCGGTACAGATCCGGGTCACCGCAGTCGGTGACGACACCGCGCTGGCCCAGATCATTCGTCTGGTCGAGGACGCCCAAGGCTCCAAGGTGCCGATGCAGCGGCTCGCCGACAAGGTCTCCTCGGTGTTCGTGCCGGCCGTCATCGTCGGCGCGTTCGCCACGTTCGTCGTCTGGGCGGTGTTCGGGCCGGCGACCGAGAACCTCACCATGGCGATCACCACCACCATCGCGGTCCTCATCATCGCGTGCCCCTGCGCGTTGGGGCTGGCCACACCGACCGCGGTGATGGTCGGCACTGGTCGGGCCGCCGAGCTCGGCATCCTCATCTCCAACGGTGAAGCGCTCGAGCAGGCCCGCCGGCTCACCGCGGTCGTGCTCGACAAGACCGGCACCATCACCCAAGGCAAACCGGCCCTGACGGC
>NZ_JBFAZH010001329.1:0-1959 GCF_040681735.1 Actinoplanes sp. NPDC051633
CTGTTCAAGCGTTCGATGGGCAGCACCACGTTCCAGCTGCCGCTGGGCGGTCGCGACTGGACGCCGATCCAGTTGTCGGCCGAGGTGCTCAAGCACCTCAAGGCGCAGGCCGAGACGGCACTGGGCCGGCCGGTGACCAGCGCGGTGATCACCGTCCCGGAGTACTTCACCCACCCTGAGCGCGACGCCACCATCAAGGCCGGTGAGCTCGCCGGGCTGACCGTGCCGCGGATCATCAGCGAGCCGACCGCGGCTGCCCTCGCATACGGTCTGCGGCCCAGCCCACAGGATCTGCGCCGGGTCATGGTGTACGACCTGGGCGGCGGCACCTTCGACATCTCGCTGGTGGAGATCTCGCCCGGCGCGATCCGGGTGATCGGCAGCAAGGGCAACCACGAGCTGGGCGGGCGCGACTGGGACGACCGCCTCGGCGAGGTGCTGCTGCGTAACTTTCCGGCCGAGGCGGACGCGCTGGCCGACAACCCGACGGCGCTTCTGGTCGAGATCGAGAGGCTGAAGCGGACCCTGTCGGCCCGGCAGACGACCGAGGTGCGGCTGCATTTCGACGGCCGCGAGCTGCGCTGTCAGATCACCCGGGCCGAGTTCGAGGCGGCCACCCGGGATCTACTGGAGATGACCGGCCGGCTGGCCGACCGGGTGCTCGAGGAGACGGGTCTGACCTGGGAGCAGATCGACGGGGTGTTGCCGGTCGGCGGGTCGACGCGGATGCCGATGGTGCGCGACCTGATCGAGAAGCGCGGCGGCCGGCCGCCGATGGGTGGTGTGCACCCCGATCAGGCAGTCGCTCTCGGCGCGGCCGCCCAGGCCGCCATCCTGATCGAGGAGCAGGGCGCCACCCGGCTGCGGCTCGGCACCGCACGGCCCGGCGACGAGATACCGTTGCTGCGGCTGACCGCTCCGCGCACGATCGTCGACGTGGTGGCGCACAGTCTCGGCATGATCGCCGAGCACGAGAGCGGCGAGCGTTACATCAACAGCGTCCTGCTGGCCCGCAATGGCACCATCCCGTGCACCGAGACCAAGCCCTACCAGTTCAGGGTGAAGGGCGACGGCACGGACGAGATGGAAGTCTTCCTCACCCAGGGCGAGACGGACGATCCCGAGCCGTGCGCCTATCTCGGCCGCTATCTGGTGACCGGCTTCCCGAGCGGCGGGTCGCGGGACACGGTGGTGGACGTGTCCTACGCGTATGACGAGAATGCGATCGTCGGCGTGACCGCGGTCGACCGGTCGTCGGGCGCGCCGCTGCGGGTCACCGTGATGTCGTTGCCCGAGGACATCCCCGGCCGTTTCCTGCTGCCTCCGCCGCGCCGCCGGACGACGCGCGTGCCGATGACGATCTACCTCGCCTTCGACGTCTCCGGCAGCATGGCCGGCAGACCGATCGCCGAGGCGAAGACCGCGGCTCGCAGCTTCGTCAGTCAGCTTGATCTCACCAGCACCTCGATCGGCCTCATCGAGTTCTCCGACAAGCTGCGCGTCACGCAGCAGGCCACCCACAACGCGGTAGAGATCGAGGCGGCGATCTCCCGGCTTTCGGTCGGCAGCACCGGGTACGGCAATGCCACCCACCCATTCGATGAGTTGCATAGTCTGCTGCAGCAGCAGCCCGGTCGCCGGTTCGGCGTGGTCCTAGCCGACGGCGTGTGGGAACGGCAGGAGCACGCGGTCAAACGGGCGGTCCGCTGCCACCAGGAGAAGATCGAGATCGTGGCGGTCGGCTTCGGCGGCGCCGACCAGGGTTTCCTGCGGCGGATCGCCTCCTCGAGCGAGCAGGCCATGTTCACCAGCATGGAGGGGCTGAGCGACGTGTTCGGCACGATCGCCCGCGAGCTGACCGAGGGTGACGGAAGCGCGTCCTCGGCTCTCAGGATGCGCTGACCGTGACCGAGGACCGACCCAGCTTCTTCGTACTGCTCGGCCTCGACCCGGACGCAC
>NZ_JBFAZH010001330.1:0-1952 GCF_040681735.1 Actinoplanes sp. NPDC051633
CTCCGCCGTCGCCGCCGCGCGCGCCGTCGACGCCGGTCACGACGTCACCGGGGTGCATCAGGCGCTGTCGCGGAACCTCGGCTGACCGGGCAGATCCCACACCATCGCAACTCAGGGACGCACGCCGGTGATGTAGCCGGCGAGCTCTCTGCGTTCCACCTCGAGCTCGTCGATCCGGTTCTTCACCACGTCGCCGATGCTCACCACGCCGCCCAGCGCGCCGCCCACCAGCACCGGCACGTGCCGGAACCGGCCGTCGGTCATCAGCCGCTCGACCTCCTCGAGGGAGGCCTCCGGCGAGACCGTGCGCACCTGCGCGGTGGCGATGCGGGTGACCGGCTCGGACAGCACCGCGGCGCCGCGCGCGGCCAGCGCCCGCACGATGTCCCGCTCGCTGACGATGCCGGCGATCTCGGTGCCGTCGGCCGACACCACGACGGCGCCGATCTTGTGCTCGGACAGAACGCTCAACAGGCCGGCCACATCGGTATCCGGGGGAACGGTGACGACCTGATCACCCTTCACGCGGAGAACATCGCTGATACGCATGGTTCCTCCCGATCGTGTTACGTCAAGGATCGTCGTTCGGTAGCCCGTTCGCTACCCCCGAATCAGCCGAACGGTCCGATGTCGAGACCATCGCACATGCGGTCTAGAACATGGCGCGATCGTCCGTTTGCCTGATCGGGTGCGCAAAGTCTTGATCATCACCTTGGCCCCGCTCCTACTAGCCATCGCCACTCCGACGAGCGCCGACGCCGCGTTGCCGGCGCCGGGCACCGTCACGAAGTCCGCCGTCCTCACGCTGCCCAGCGATCTGGCCACGCGCGGCACGGCGAAACGCATCGAGTACGTCACGACCGATCTCCACGGCACCCGGATCACCGCGACCGGGCTGATCCTGACCCCGAAGGGCACGCCGAAGAAGAAGGTGGTCGCCTGGGCACACGGCACGACCGGCATCGCCGACGCCTGTGCTCCGTCGCAGAACCGGGAGGTGTTCTGGCCGGAAGCGCGGCAGGCGGTCCTCGCGCTGCTGCGCAAGGGCTACACCGTCGCGGCTCCGGACTACCCCGGCCTGGGGACGGCCGGGCCGCACCCCTACCTGGTCGGCGACAGTGAGGCCCGGTCGATCATCGACAGTGTGCGGGCCGCCCGCTATCTGGACGGGTCGCTGAGCAAGTCGTACGCGGTGGACGGGCACTCGCAGGGCGGACAGGGCGCGCTGTTCACGGGCGAGCTGGCGCCGTCCTACGACGGCGACCTGACCTTGAAGACCGTCGTCGCGATCGCGCCGGCCTCCAACTTCCGGACGCTCGCGGCACTGATTCCCGGCACCCCCGGACAGGGTTACCTGGTGATGGGCGTCTTCGGCCTCGCCGCCGTGGACCCGACGGTGCACCCGGCCGAGTTGTTCGCGCCGCCCGCGAAGGAGCCGGCGAGGATGGCGACGCTGCAGAACGGCTGCCTTTACGAAGTCCTCGAGGCGTTCGACGATCTGACGGCGCCGGACAAGGACGACATCACAGACCCGGAGGACCTCCTAGTGGACGGCGCTTTGCCGGCTGCCGTGGTGAACAAACTGGTGGCCACGGGCGACCCGGCGAGGCGTCCGTCCAGCGCGCCGATTCTGGTGATCCAGGGCGAGTACGACGAGGCGGTGCCCGCCTTCATCACCGACATGCTGGTCGAGCAGTTGCAGCGGCGCGGTAATGCGCCGGTCACCTACGAAGTGCTGCCGGGCGAAACCCATGACGGTGCGGTCTTCGCCACCACCGAGCGGGTCGCCACCTGGATCGAGACGAAGCTCGGCTGAGGACGGCGTGACGGGGCCGGCCGTGGTCGCGGCCGGCCCCGAGCGTCATGCAGGGGATCGATTGTCGTCCGATCGGAGGGTTGATCCCCTCCGATGCCTCCTGGGTAGGTTGTACGGCGATGACAGACCCCGATCC
>NZ_JBFAZH010001331.1:0-1952 GCF_040681735.1 Actinoplanes sp. NPDC051633
CGCTGGGACGACCTCTACTTCGTCGACCACCGGTACGGAGTCCCGGCCGACCTCTACACCTGGGTGCCGGACATACCGGTGCCCGAGGACCCGGACGGCTGGCATCCGCTCGACTCCCTCTTCGCGCCGCTCACGGCGCCCGACGGCACCTGGGTCGGCGTGCTCAGCGTCGACCTGCCGGTCAGCGGGCGCCGCCCCGGGCCGGAGCAGCGCGAGATCCTGTCGCTGTTCGCCGAGCACGCCGCGATCGCGATCCTGCACGCGCGCATGCACTCGGAGCTGGAGCGCAGCCGGTCCGAGCTGCGGTACGCCGCCACGCACGACTCGCTCACCGGGCTGGCGAACCGGACCTTCCTGCGCGACCGGGTCAACGCGATGCTGGCGGACTCCGGGCGCGAGGTCGGCGTGCTGGTGCTCGACCTGAACGGCTTCAAGCGGGTGAACGACGCGGCCGGGCACGAGGCCGGCGACGAGGTGTTGCGCGTGGTGGCCGCCCGGATGCGCCGCAACGTGCGCGCCGACGACGTGGTGGCCCGCCTCGGCGGGGACGAGTTCCTCATCGTCCTGTCCGGCGAGCAGCTCGCCGGCCCGCTGCGGGACACGGCGGAGCGGCTGGGCGACGTGGTGGGCAAGCCGATCGAGACCGTGTACGGGGTGCACTTCGTCACCGCCAGCATCGGCGCGGCGCTGGGGGCGGCCGGTGACGACTTCGGCGCCCTGGTGGCCTCCGCCGACGCCGAGATGTACCGGGCGAAGCGGGAGCGGCTGCACCGCCGCCTCGCGGGAGTGCCCGAAGCCGGATGAATCGCCGCCGCGCACACGCCCCGTGAGGGCGGTGCACCACGGTCGGTGACGGCGTCAGCTCGACAGCTTGATGCGTACCCGGCGGTTCTGCCGGCCCTTGCTCTCCACCTTCTGCACCGTGACGTGACCGACCTGCGCGGTCGAGGCGACGTGAGTGCCGCCGTCGGCCTGCACGTCGAGGCCGACGATGTCGACGACGCGGATCTCCGGCATCTCCAGCGGCGGCAGGGCGTCCTGCGTGCGGACCAGATCGGGGATCGCGAGGGCCTCCTCGCGCGGCAGCACCCGCGCCACGATCTTGCGGTCGGCGGCGATCTCGGCGTTCACCGCGTCCTCGAGGGCCTGCTTGAAGCCGGGCGGCACCTCCGGCAGGTTGAAGTCCATCCGCGCCTCGCCGGGCTGCATGTTGCCGCCCGTCACCAGCGCGCCGAAGTCGCGGAACACCGTCCCGCAGAGAATGTGCAGCCCGCTGTGCGTGCGCATCAGGCTCGAGCGGCGGTCGTCGTCGACGGCGCCGCGCACGGCGGCGCCGGCCGGCGGGACCGGGTCGCCGGGCGCGGGGATGAGATAGAGGTCGTCGCCCTTGCGCGTGTCGACGATGCGGGTCTGCACGCCCTGCCAGATCAGCACGCCGTGGTCCGGCGGCTGACCGCCGCCGCCGGGGTAGAAGGCCGACCGGTCCAGCACGATGCCCGCCTCGGGATCGGCCGGATCCGACCAGACCACCGTGCAGTCCCACTCCCGCAGGGTCGGGTCGGCCCAGTCGAGGCGATGCGTGTGCCCGTGCTGCTCGAACGCCATGCGAGCGATCCTAGTGCGCGCCGCCGGGCGGCTCCCGATCACGCAACGCTGAATCGGAAACGCGCAGCGTGAAGACAGATGGCCCTTTCGGCTACGAAATGGATGCGAGGCCCGCTCACGTAGCGACACTCGGCTACCGACGACGTATCTTGGTTGGCGCACCGAGGGCCCGCCACCTTCCGTGCCACTCGACCCCCCGAGAGGACCCCCCGCATGCGTAAGGCAATGGCGTCGTTAGCCGTGATGGGACTCCTGGCCGCCGGCGGAGTGACCGCCTGCACCGACGACGGCGACCAGGCGTCCGGCAGCACCGGTGGCGGCGGCAAGACCAAGGCCGCCGGGCAGGG
>NZ_JBFAZH010001332.1:0-1951 GCF_040681735.1 Actinoplanes sp. NPDC051633
CGGCAATACCCGATCTCTGTTGGGGTGAGTGGAGTTCTGTGGTGTGCTCTTCCTAACTCCGTACTGCTTGATCGACGTGCAGCCGGCCGGCTGCGACAGCTGCGGCGCGACCTGTTCGAGATCGATCAGGTCGAGGTAGTAGAACGCCGCGTTGTCGCCCGCGTCGCGCTGCAGCTTGAAGCGGGTGCCCGCCGGGTACGACTGCCCGAGCAGCGCGTGCGACTCGTCGAACAACCGCCGCGCGTCGGCGCTGGGGGAGTTGGACAGGCTCTCGGTGTCGTCGGTGGTGCCGTAGAGCCAGCTGTTGCGTGAGGACAGCGTGATCTTCTGCTTGAACTGGTCGTTGACGTAGAGGCTGATCGTCGCCTCCTGACCGCCGCCGCCCGGCGCGTCCGGGATCGAGTTGCGCACGACGATCGAGTTGGCGGCGTTGGCCGAGGTGATCTGCACGAACTGGCCCTGCGAGGTGAGCCGCACCGACTGCCGGCCGGAGGACTCGGTGCCGAAGTTGGTGTGCCCGAACGTCCGCAGCGGGTCGGCGGTCACCAGCGTGCCCTGATACTGCCCGGCCTCCGCCTCGTAGGACACGTACGGCACCGCCGCGCCGCGGCCCACCACGATGGACCGGGTCAGCGTGTTGTTGTTCTCGTTCGTCTCGGCCACCGCGCCGGTCGCGTCCGCGGTCGCCGTCACGGTCACCCCGCCGGTGGTCGCGGTCCACGTCCCGGAGATCTGCACGGTGCTGGTCGCGCCGGCCGCGATCGCCGCCGTGCTGCCGTTGAGGGTCGTGCTGCCCGCGGTGACCCGCGTGGTCGACGCGCCCGCCGCGCTGGTGCCGCGGTTGCGCACCGCCACGGTGAAGCTCACCGGCGCGCCGACGGCCGGGTTGGCCGGGCTCGGCGTGATCGCGGTGACCTCGAGGTCCGGGCCGGGCGACTGGCCGACCACCAGGGCGGCCGGTGCGGTGAACGTGTTGTTGTCGTTGTTCTGTTCGGGGACGGTGTTGGCCGGGTCGACCGTCGCGGCGACCGTGTAGCTGCCCTGCGCCCGCCGGCCCAGGTCGACCGTGACGTTCGCCGAGGCTCCGGCCGCGAGCGCGCCGACCTGGGCGGTGCCGACGGTGGTGCCGTTGAGCTTCACGTCGGCCGTGGTCGCCGCCGAGGCCGCGGTGCCCGCGTTGCGCACCGTGGCGGTGGCCGTGATCGCGGTGGTCTCGTTCGGCGCCGACGGACTCCAGGTGAGCCCGGTGACGGTCAGGTCCGGGTTGGGCGCCCACGCGCCGATCACCTGGAACTCGGCCACCTGAGCGCCCGGCGCCCCGGTGTTGCCGGAGAACTGCAGCCGCACGTCGGCGGTCCGCCCACTGACGGCGATGGTCACCGAGTTCTGGTTGGTGGCCGGGTTGAAGGCGTAGTCCGCGCGGGGCTTGAGCGAGGTGAAGCCGGTCGCGCCCTGGGCGCGGCCCAGAACCTCGATGCCCTGGGTACGCGGGCCCCACGCGGCGTCGGGGTTCAGCTTCACCACGACGCCGGTGACGTCGGCGTTGGAGCCGAGCTGGACGGTCAGCGTGGACTGCTGGCCGGCCGCCTCCCAGTACGTGCCGACGTTGCCGTCGACCGCGTTGCCGGCCACGTAGCTCTGCGTGAACGACGATGCCTCAATCGGCTTGCCCTGCGCGAGGTTGCCGCCGACCGGGGGCGGGGGGTCCACCGGTCCGCCGCCGGTGCCGTAGATCTCGAACTCGCCGATCTGCGCGGCCGGCCAGCCGGTGTTCGCGGTGACGGTGAGCCGCACGTACCGCGCGGTGGCCGCGCCGAAGGCGATGGTGACGGTGTTGCCGGTGGCCGGGTCGAAGACCCGCCCGGCCGATGCCGACAGGGTGTTGAACGACGTGCCGTTCGTGCTGCCCTGCACGGCGATGGTCTGCGTGCGGGCGCCCCACGCGGAGGAC
>NZ_JBFAZH010001333.1:0-1950 GCF_040681735.1 Actinoplanes sp. NPDC051633
GCCCGCGCTGATCCACACGGTCCGCGGCATCGGTTACCTCCTCCGCGCCCCCTAACGGGTCAGGACCGTGACGTCGTCGAGCACGATGGCGCCCGCGTCCAGGCGTAGGCCGAAGGCCGGGTTCCACGAGCCGACCGTGGCATCGTCGACCGCGGCGCTCAGCGGCGCGTCGTGCAGCTGCGTCCACTTGTCGTCGCGGAACAGCCACGTGGTGAGGTTGCCGTCCTTCGTCACCGCGGCGAGGCGGTCGCCCGCCTGCCACCGGTAGTCCGCACAGCAGCCGCCGGTCGCCTCCGGGCGCGACCGGTTGTCGACCCGGACGTCCGCGCCGGACGTGCCGAAGTGGTTGTTGTACCAGATCAGGGCGTTGTCCGACGGCGCCCTCGACGCGCCCGCGAAGAGGCTGTCCTCCGGGTCGCCCCCGCCGAAGGAGCGCGGCGTCACGATCACCGCGGTCCCCGACGGCGAGCCGGTCACCGGCGCGGCCAGCACCCCGAACGCCCGGCTCGACGCCCGGGCGGTCAACGCGCCGTCGGCGACCGACAGCTCCGGCGGCGGCTCGTTGCCGATGAGCTGGTCGACCCGGTAGGACGCGAGCCGGTCCGTCGAGAAATCGTCCTGCCACGCAGGCGTGGGGAAGTCGGCCGGATCGAACGACCACTTCGTCGGCACGACCGCGCTGCTGACCCCGGCCGCCGCCCGCGACGTGGCCAGCGCACGGATCGGCGGGCCGTCGCTGAGGGCGGTGCCCGGCGGGATCGTCACCCGCCAGGTCGTTCCCAGGGTGTCGCCCTTGCCGAGACGGCTCGCCTGCGCGGCGGTGACCGCGCGCGCCGTCCAGCCGCGCGGCACCTGGAGCGAGACCCGCACGTCGCGCGCCGCCCTCGTGGCCGTCACCCGCGACCGGACCGTCACGGTCTCGCCGGCGTCCGCGTCGACCGCGCCGCCGCCGCTCAGACCCGGGAAGCTCACCGCCAGCGCCGGGTCGGGCCGGCGCCACACCTGCACGGCCGTGATGCCGACCGCACCGCCGTCGTCGCGCACCGGCAGCACCCGCAGCCGGTCGGTGGTCAGCGGCGGGTCGACCAGCACGCGGTTGATCGCCCGGCCGACCGGCGTGGCCGGGGTCCGCGTCTGGCCGGGCACGTCGCGCCACTCGCCCTCGGGCGTCTGGTACTGCAGGCCGAACGACTGCGGGGCACGCACACCGCCGCCGTCGTCGTAGAAGTCGATCCGCACGTCGGACACCACTGTGGCCGCACCCAGGTCGACCTCCAGCCAGTCGGCGCGGTTCGGCGACGACCACGTGGTCCATCGGGTGGTCGGCACGTCGAGATGGAAGTCCTGCCCGTCGATCGCGTTGGCCGCCGTGTCACCGCCCCACGTGTACGACGCACGAGCCACCGGATAGCCGGCTTCGTCCACATTGGCCGCGTCGTCGACGAGCTCCGGCAGCTCCGCCCGTGCCGAGGGCGGCACCGGCACCGTGGTCCTGGCCGGCGTCGCCTGCCGGTGTGCGAGCCGCCCGTCCAGCCACACGCTCAGCCCGGCCCCGCGGCCGTACGCCGACCCGGTCGAATCCCACACCACGCTCAGGTTGCGCCCGTGGTAGGCGACGTTCTCCACCGCCCAGTGATCCCACGACGGCGGGGCCAGCGGCGCGATCCGCACCGATCCGCCGGCCTGGGGCCGGATCCCGAGGAGGCCGGAGAGGACCAGGTCGTTGAAGGTCGAGTGGTTGTAGTCCTCGCTGTGGTTGAAGCCGTCGTAGATCCAGCGATCCTCGTCGGGGTGGTGCGCCTCCGCCACATACGGTCGGCCGTTCTTGCGCTGGGTCACCGCGTAGCCCCGCAGCACGTCGTAGTAGTCGCCGGCGTCCACATAGGGCTGCGCCGGGTAGTCGATGAGCTGGTTGGCCAGCGCGGTGAGGGTCTGGCTGGTGGCGAAGGG
>NZ_JBFAZH010001334.1:0-1946 GCF_040681735.1 Actinoplanes sp. NPDC051633
GCCGTGCCGGCCGCGCGGCGCAGATCGCTGGAGACGAGGGCCTCGGGCCGGAACCGGGCCAGCAGCGCGGCCGCCTCGACCGCCTGCCGATGGCCCAGCTCGTTCAGCGACACGTCGGTCTGCCCCTGGACGCGGTGCCCCGCGTTCCAGTCGGTGTTGCCGTGCCGCCAGACGATCAGCCGGCTCACGCGGCGCCGGTGGCGTCGGCCTCGACCATGTCACGGTCGACGAACGGCACGGTCGGGCAGTCCTTCCACAGCTTGTCGAGCGCGTAGAACTCGCGTTCCTCGGCGTGCTGGATGTGCACCACGACGTCGATGAAGTCGAGGAGGACCCAGCGGCCCTGCCGCTCGCCCTCGCGCCGGACCGGCTTCGCCTTCTCCGGCAGGTTGACCAGCGCCTCCTCGACGGCGTCGACGATCGCGGCGACCTGCCGCTCGTTGGAGGCGGAGGCGATCACGAAAGCGTCGGTGATGGCGAGCTGGTCGCCCACGTCGATGACGACGATGTCCTGCGCCTTCTTGTCCGAGGCGGCCTGCGCGGCCGCCATCGCGAGTTCCAGAGCGCGTTCGGTGACGGGCAAGAGCATCCCCTCTGAGTCAGGTTCAGGAGATACAAGGGTCTCACATGGGTGTGACATTCCCCGAAGGCCGATACAGCCCGCGTTTGGCGATGTATTGCACAACCCCGTCGGGCACCAGATACCAGACCGGATTTCCCATGAACACCCGTGCCCGGCAGTCACTCGAGGAGATGGCCATCGCGGGCACCTCGACCAGCTTCACGGTGTCCGCCGGCAGGTGTTCGGCGGTGAGCTCGAAGCCGGGCCGGGTGACGCCGATGAAGTGCGCCAGCGACAGCATCTCCAGCGCGTCCTTCCACGAGAGGATCTTCGCGAGCGCGTCGGCGCCGGTGATGAAGTAGAGCTCGGCCTCCGGCCCGTACGCCGCGCGGAGCTCCCGCAGCGTGTCGATCGTGTAGGTCGGGCCGCCGCGGTCGATGTCCGCCCGGCTCACCTGGAACCGGGGGTTGGACGCGGTGGCGATGACCGTCATCAGGTATCGGTCCTCGGCCGGCGAGACCGTGCCGCCCTTCTGCCACGGATGACCGGTGGGCACGAAGACCACCTCGTCGAGCTCGAAGCGGCCGGCCACCTCACTGGCCGCGACCAGGTGGCCGTGGTGGATGGGGTCGAACGTGCCGCCCATGATCCCGACCCGTACGCCTGCCATCGACGAAGAATAGATCAACCATCAAGGCGGTCGCGTACGGCGGACAGCAGGTCGGCCGCCGTGAACGGCTTCTCCAGCAGCGCCACGCCCGGGTCCAGCGTGCCCTGGGAGGCGAGCACCGGCTGCGCGTAGCCCGACATGAAGAGCACCGGCGTGCCCGGGCGTACGTCGGCCATCCGTTCGGCCAGCTCGTTGCCCAGCATGCCGGGCATCACCACGTCGCTGACCACCAGGTCGATGTCGCCCTCGTGCAGCGCGGCCAGCTCCAGCGCCCGCTGCCCGCCGTCCGCGGTCAGCACGCGGTAGCCCGCTCCGGAGAGGATCCGCCCGGCCACGTCGCGCAGCGCCGCCTCGTCCTCCACCACGAGCAGCGTCTCGCCGCGGCCACCGGTCGAACCGTTGCCGGTCGGGGCGGCGACGACCGGCGGCGGGACCTCCTGAAGAAGCGGCAGCAAGACGGAGACCGTCGTCCCGACGCCGGGCTGCGAGGAGATGGACACCGACCCGGAGGCCTGGGTGACGATGCCGTACACCGTCGCCAGGCCCAGCCCGGTGCCCTCGCCGCTGGCCTTGGTGGTGAAGAACGGCTCGAACGCGCGCTCCGCCACCTCGGGCGGCATGCCGGTGCCGGAGTCGGACACGCGCAGCCGGACGTGGTCCTGCTGGCGCGCGGTGTCGATCACCAGCTGGCCGCCGGCGGGCATCGCCTCCCGG
>NZ_JBFAZH010001335.1:0-1946 GCF_040681735.1 Actinoplanes sp. NPDC051633
CCTTTTAACATTTCAAAAGCCTTGTCTCTCTAGGTCTTAAACAGTACTTAAAAAGGTTTTAAAAAGATTTATAAAAATATATTAAAAAGGTCGGTCACCTGCGACCTGCGCCGGCCCGAGGGGCAGGCGCTGATCCGCAAGCTGATCGACACCGCGGACGTCGTGGTGGAGAATTTCCGGCCCGGCACCCTGGAACGCTGGGGCCTGGCGCCATCGACGTTGTGGGAGACCAACCCGGGGCTGATCGTCACGCGGGTCACCGGCTACGGACAGACCGGCCCCTACGCGAGCCGGGCCGGCTTCGGGTCGATCGGCGAGGCGATGGGCGGCATCCGCTACGTGATGGGGGAGCCGGACAGCCCACCGGTCCGGGCCGGGATCTCGCTGGGCGACTCGCTCGCGGCCACGTACGCCTGCCTCGGCACGCTCGTCGCGGTCCACCAGCGCGGCCGCACCGGCCGGGGCCAGATCGTCGACTCCGCCATCTACGAGGCGGTCCTCGCGATGATGGAGTCGCTGCTGCCGGAGTGGGCGGTGGCCGGCTATCAGCGGGAGCGCACCGGCGCGACCCTGCCGAACGTGTCGCCGAGCAACGTCTACCCGACCGGCGACGGTGACCTGATCCTGATCGCCGCCAACCAGGACACCGTCTTCGGCCGGTTGGCCGCCGCGATGGACCGCCCCGAGGTCGCCGAGGACCCGCGGTACGCCACGCATTCCGCCCGGGGCGCGGCAATGATCGAGCTCGACAACCTGATCGCCGAGTGGACCTCGACCCGGCCCGCCGACGACCTCCTCGCCCTGTTGCACGACAAGGGCGTCCCGGCCGGCCGGATCTTCCGCGCCAAGGACATGTTCGCCGACCCGCACTTCGCCGCGCGGGAGGCGATCGTGACCGTGCCGCACCCCGACTTCGGCGAGCTGCCGATGCAGAACGCCGTGCCCAAGCTGTCCGAGACCCCCGGCGCGGTGCGCTCGGCCGGCCCGGAGCTGGGCGAGCACAACGACGAGATCTATGGGGGCCTGCTCGGCCTCGACGACGACGCACGGGCGCGGCTGCGCGCCGACAAGATCATTTAAGGGAGGGATGCAGATGTCGTATCGACTCGGCGTGGATGTGGGCGGCACGTTCACCGATGTGCTGCTGGTCGACGAGGACTCCGGCTCGACCTGGCGGGCGAAGACCGCCTCGACGCCGAGCGATCAGTCGGTGGGTGTGCTGCACGGCATCGACAAGGTGTGCGCCGAGGCGGGCATCGACCGGGCCGCCGTGGCGCACGTGCTGCACGGCACCACCGTTGCCACCAACGCCATCCTCGAGGGCAAGGGCGCCGTCGTCGGGCTGATCACCACCGACGGCTTCCGCCAGGTGCTGCAGATCGCCCGGTCGTTCGTGCCCGGCGGCCTGGCGGGCTGGATCATCTGGCCGAAGCCCGAGCCGCTGGCCGAGCTGGAGAACACGATGGAGGTCCCGGAGCGGATCGCGACCGACGGCTCGGTGATCCTCGAGCTGGACGAGGAGGCCGTCCGCGTCGCGTTGCGCAAGCTGCGGGGCAATGCTGCCTTCAGTCCGGCTATGGGCGGCGGCGGGGCTGTGGACGGCGGCGTCGAGGCGCTCGCGGTCTCGCTGATCAACGCCTTCGCCAACGACGCGCACGAACGCCGGATCGCCGAGCTGGCCGCCGACGAGCTGCCCGGCGTGGAGGTCTCGCTGTCCAGCGTCGTGCTGCCGGAGATGCGGGAGTACGAGCGGGCCCTGACCACGGTCGCCAACGGGTACGTGCAGCCCCAGGTGGCCCGCTACGTCGCCAACCTCTCGGCGAAGCTGGCCGCCGAGGGCGTGCCGGCCGAGCTGGCCATCCTCCGCAGCGACGGCGGGCTCTGCGCCGCGGACGCCGCGATCGCCGCGCCCGTCACGATGCTGCTGTCCGGCCCGGCCGGCGGCG
>NZ_JBFAZH010001336.1:0-1945 GCF_040681735.1 Actinoplanes sp. NPDC051633
GTCGACGCGGCGATCGCCGAGATCTCCGTGGTCGCCGGCGCCGGGTCGCAGGCGCGGCGCAAGGCAATGCTGCACGCGCTGTTCGGCGCGGCGACCGCCGACGAGCAGCGGCTGCTGGTGGGGCTGTTCGGCGGCGAGCTGCGGCAGGGCGCCCAGGCCGGCCTGCTGGCCGACGCGATCGCCCGGGCCGGCGAGGTGCCGCTCACCGCCGTGCGGCGGGCGCTGCTGCTCTCCGGCGACCTCAAGCAGGTCGCGGTCGCCGCGCTGACCGGGGGTGCGGCGGCACTGTCCGAGTTCAGCCTGCGGGTCGGCACGCCGCTCACGCCGATGCTGGCGCAGAGCGCGCCCGACGTCGGCGCCGCGCTGCTCGCCACCGGCGCCCCGGCCACCGTCGACGTGAAGCTCGACGGCATCCGCATCCAGGTGCACCGCTCCGGCGACGAGGTCGCCATCTTCACCCGGAGCCTCGACGACATCACGGCCCGGCTGCCCGACGTGGTCGCCGCGGCCCGTGCGCTGCCGGCCCGCGAGATCGTGCTCGACGGCGAGGCGATGGCGCTCGACGCGGGCGGGCGGCCAAGGCCGTTCCAGGAGACGTCGAGCCGGGCTGCCACCCGCGGCGCCCGGGCGAGCAAGGGTAGCGGTCCGAGTGCCGGGCCGGCGCTGGTCCCGTGGTTCTTCGACCTGCTGCACCTCGACGGCACCGACCTGCTCGACGAGCCCGGCCGGGTGCGCTGGGCGGCGCTGGCCGAGGCGCTCCCGCCGGAGCTGATCGTGGGGCGCCGCATGGTCGAGACCGAGGAGCAGGCGGCGGAGGTGTTCGCGGAGGCGTTGGCCGCCGGTCAGGAAGGCGTGGTGATCAAGGCACAGGGGGCGCCTTACGACGTGGGCCGTCGCGGTTCCGCCTGGGTCAAGGTCAAACCACGGCACACGCTCGACCTGGTGGTGTTGGCCGTCGAGTGGGGACACGGCCGCCGAAAGGGCTGGCTGTCCAATCTGCACCTGGGGGCGCGCGACCCGGAGACGGGCGGCTTCGTGATGCTGGGCAAGACCTTCAAGGGCCTGACCGACGAGCTGCTGCGCTGGCAGACGGAGCGCTTCAAGGAACTGGCCGTCGATGACAACGGCTGGGTGGTGACGGTCCGGCCGGAGCAGGTGGTGGAGATCGCGTTCGACGGGGTGCAGACCTCGCCGCGCTATCCGGGCGGGGTGGCGCTGCGCTTCGCGCGGGTCCTGCGCTACCGAGACGACAAGCGCGCCCACGAGGCCGACACCATCGAGACGGTCAAGTCACTCGGCCACCAACCGCCGTCCTAGGCCGGGGGGTAACGAGGCCGCGGGGAAGGCGGGGAACCGCCGGGGCGGGAGGCCGCGAGAGGCGAAAGGCGGCGCGAGGCAAGAAGCCGCGCGAGATCGGCGGGTCAGTCTTGGTGGCGGGCTGCTGGGATGACTGGAGGTGCCGGGGGCGTGGGGGTGGCTGCCCTGTCGGCCTCTGCCACTCGGTCCCTGCGCTCCGGGTGGTCGTCGCCTCTTGCCTCCTTGCGGGCCTGCCAGCCGAACGCCACCAGGGCCATCAGCGCGAACATCCACCACTGGACCGCGTAGCCGCCGTTCTGCCACGCGTCCTCGTGGTCGACCGGGATCCTGGTGAAACCCTGCGCCGGCTGCATGTCCAGCACGTACGCCCCGTACACCGGGTATGGCATCTCGCCCGCCAGGCGGGGGACCGCCAGGCGGCGCGTGTCGATCCGGCCGTCCCGGCGCTCCAGCGGTGCCGGCTTGCTCTCCGACCGGTGGATCTGGCCGACCACCGTGACCTGCCCCGACGGCGGCGGTGCCGCCACCGGCGCCGCGATCGCCCCGCCCTCGGCCGGCGGCACCCAGCCCCGGTCGACCAGCACCGCCGTGCCGTCCGCCAGCACCAGCGGCGTCACGATCTCGAACC